>JAALKG010000005.1 GCA_011088145.1 Cyanobacteria bacterium MH1_Bin12
ACCTCTAGATTTCTTAGGAATCCCGCGTCTCCGACGCTGGGAGGATGTCAACAGTCTATCTTGATTCAGCAAAAGATTGAGAGTGAAAGAAAAGATTTGTAACTATAATCAAATTCATAACGCTTATGTCAATTATTAATTTTAAACCCGCATTATTAGTTTTAAATGATGGTACATCTTATCAAGGTTATTCTTGTGGTGCTAAAGGGACAAGTTTTGGAGAAGTGGTATTTAATACAGGGATAACTGGATATCAAGAGGTTATGACAGATCCTAGTTATCGAGGACAAATGGTGACATTTACTTACCCTGAACTTGGAAATACAGGAGTAAATCCAGAAGACGAAGAATCATCACGTCCTCAAGTTAAAGGTATTATAGCTCGAAATATCTGCGATCGACCAAGTAATTGGCGTTCTACCCAATCTTTACCTGATTATTTAAAAACTCATAACATAGTTGGTATTTACGGCATTGACACCCGTGATTTAACTCGTCGTTTACGTACCTCTGGGGCGATGAATGGGGCAATTTCTACAGAAATTATTGACCCTGAGCAATTATTAATTGAATTACAGTCAGTACCTTCTATGGCAGGTTTAAACCTTGTGAAAGAAGTCTCTACTGACAAAATTTATGAATGGGTAGAACCCACTAATTCTCAATGGGAATTTAACCCCCGTGCTAATCTAACCGAAAAAGAACAATACACAGTGGTGGCGATCGATTTTGGCGTAAAATTAAACATTCTCAGACGCTTAGCTAGTTACGGTTGTAAAGTGATCGTTGTACCAGCGAGTACCCCAGCCGAAAAAATTCTGGAGTACAATCCTGACGGTATTTTTCTTTCTAATGGGCCAGGTGATCCCTCTGCTGTAGTCGAAGGTATTACAACAACTACGGCTTTGTTAAAAGCGGAAAAACCAATTTTCGGTATCTGTATGGGACACCAAATTTTGGGGCTGTCTTTGGGCGCCCAAACTTTCAAACTCAAATTTGGTCATCGAGGATTAAATCAACCAGCAGGTTTAAAACAAAAAGTAGAAATTACCAGTCAGAATCATGGTTTTGCCATTACGCAGGAGTCTTTAGATGCAGATGTCCAAATTACGCACCTCAATCTAAATGACCGTACAGTAGCGGGTTTAAAACACAAAACATTACCATTCTTTTCTGTACAGTACCATCCTGAAGCTAGTCCAGGCCCTCATGATTCTGATTATCTATTTGAACAGTTTGTCAAAATGATGCGGGAGAATAACTGATAATTAGTCTTGAATGTATTCAATGTCGTTGATTAAAGCATATTCTGCACGCATAAATTCTCGACCCAGATAAGCAGCGTGATCTAACATACTAATTGGTTTGGGTTGATTTTCTTCAATGAATTTGACGCAGAGTTCTTTGGCTGTTCTGGCACTATAGGTTGTCATCGCTTGTCTGGGTTTACTGCCTTTACAAGTGATTACTTCTCCTGTTTGCGGATCAACTGCTAATCCCTGTTCATTAATGTTATTGCTATAGTGGTCAGCACAAATTAATCGGGCTTCTCTATTTAAGTAAATGATAAAATATCCTTGGGGGTCTAGATCGATATGTCTGTTAGATAATTCATTATCTAAGTCCGTCAAAGAGAGTGTTTTGGTCATCTGTTGTTGTTAATAATATATTTATCTTCTGTTTTAAAAGGCTAATTGCCTAACATTGTTATAGTTAATTATATTCTTTAATATATAAAGCTTGAGAAGCGATCGTCAGGAAGCAAAAAAATTATGTTTTAACTGGTTCAGATTATAGCATGAGATTTCGGAGTGAGGAATGAGGAGAATGAATGGAGATATTTCTCTTTTTACTATTGATAAATTGCTTAATATGTTAGCTAAAGTTGATATGGAGATTAGCATAGGCTTTGATTCTATTTAGGTTTTAGATAAATTTAAGAAAAAGGCAAGAGGTGATGAGTAAAGATAAAATTATGCCAATTTTTCAATTTTGTAAATCCTGATTTAGCCAGTGGTGCAAGAAAAAGTTAGACTCATTAAAGGTTTGTATTTTGGTGGGCATTAATAACAATTATGAGGCAACCACTTGCACCAATAATAAAAATACCAATAGTTTTAATAATTAATTCTAGATTCTGATTTTCCTTGCCATCTTGCAACTAGTTGCTGACTTGATTGTTCTATTTCGGGAAATATTTGTTCTGTTTTAACAGTTTTTCTCCAATCAAAAGGTATTGCTGAGTAACTATGTTTTAAACCTAATAATAATCCTGTTAAAACGGCACTCGTTTCTTTTTGTTCTGAAAATTTAGTACTTCTTTGTAGACTTATTTCTAAATTGTCAGGAATACTTAAAAAACTATATAAACTCTGATAAATACCTAAATTAGATGTTTTTATCTTCATAGTTAATTGTTCTTCTACTCTAGTTAAAGGTGATTTATTTATAAGTAATGTTTCTATGAGTTGAATTTCTTTTAATTCTTCTAAGTTATTAAGTTCTAATTGCTCATTAATTTTCTTTGTTATTTTCTGCTGAACAATTTTATTATCTAATATTAAATAAACAATAATACTAAATATTTTAAGATCATTAAAGTCTCTTTTTTTGTCTAATAAACTATTATTTAACCGATCGCATTCTCGTTCTAATTTAGGTACATTTTGATAACAGTAAATAATTAATGGAAATAGAGCGATCGCAACTTCACTATCATTAAGATTATCAATAGACTCAATTAATTCTTCTGTCAATATAAACTGATCATCTTGATGATTATTAATAATCCGATGAATTAATTTCAGAGCAACTTGTAAAGGTAAATATTCTAAATAAGAACATGTTTGCCAATTATCATTAGCTAATTTATAAGCAATAAGACTGCTAATTAAACTACCTAAAACTTGAGAATATTTTAAACAAATAAATTCTGAAACAAACATAATTGATGACATTACATATAACTAAAATTCTAGAAATATTGTATAAGTAAAAAACAATAATCTAGATTACTCTCTGTGGAAAAAAATCATAAATAAAAGCTCATCTTTAATATAAAGATGAGCAAAATGAATAGTGAATTAACATTTTTAATTATTTACTGATAACTTCTAAATAATCTTGTAAATTATTTTTTTGATGAGGTTGACGTAGTTTTTGAATAGCTCTTGCTTGAATTTGTCTAACCCTTTCCCGTGATAACTTCATAATCCTTGCTGTATCACTTAAAGAATAAATTTTACCATTTTCAAAACCATAACGTAAACGCAGAATTTTTTGTTCTCTTTCATTGAGAATAGATAACATCGAACGTAAATCACTCTGCATCGAAAGTCGCATCAAGTTTTCTTCTGGAGTGGCAGAATCTGCTTCGATTAGTTCTACTAATTCAGTATTGTAATCTTCTCCAACTTTCATTTCTAAAGAAATAGAGCGAGGAATTTGATTGAGAAAAAGTCTTAAGTCTTTGGGTTCCATGTCCATTTCCACGGCAATTTCATCAACCCTTGCCATTCTCCCTAAAGTTTGGGATAGACTTCTTTGTACTTTTTTTAACTGATTCAATTTCTCAGTGATATGAATAGGTAGACGAATAGTCCTAGATTGAGTAGCAATAGCCCTAGTCATTCCTTGACGAATCCACCAATAAGCATAAGTACTAAAATGATAACCTTTCGTGTGGTCAAATCGATCGACGGCTTTTTCTAAACCTAAAGTACCTTCTTGAATCAAATCTAATAATTCTAATCCTCGATTCTGATATTTTTTAGCAATGGAAACAACTAGACGTAAATTGGCCTTGATCATTTTTTGTTTAGCACGGAAACCAGAAGTTAATAATCTGTCTAATTGTTTTACTTCTAAATCAGCTAAACTAGCCCATTCTTTCTTTCCTTCGGTGATTATTTCTTGGACTTTAACCGATGGAATATTCAATTCGATTGCTAATTTATCGATCGAAGGAGATAATGTACTGTGTGCAGAAAGAGAATCATAAGTATTCATTACCGTGATATATTCTTGAATCGCAGGCAAAGATTCATGTTCTGATTTAATTTTTTCTAAATTTTGAGCATGTTTTATTTGTTTAGCAAGGGTAATTTCTTCTTCTTTGGTTAATAAAGGAATACGCCCGATATCACGAAGATACAGGCGCATCAAATCACGAGAATTAATTTGAGAGTTATTTTTAGACGGCGGGGCAGAAGAATTTATAGTAACAGAGTGATTACTGGATGAAGGAGGATGAGAACTCGATGAAATGGGATAACGATGTTTTCGAGGCTCAACATAGAATTTTGACATAATCTCTATCCTTCCTTTTGCTAATTTAACGAACACAAATGAGTTATATTTTTTATCTTAATCATAACCCTGACATTAAATATACAACAAAAAAAACTGTTTGCAACATTTTCTCTACAAAAATTAAACTTTTTTTAACCTTTTTTTTTCGTTAAAAAGTATCGTTTTTAACAGACTTTTAATAGTTTTTAATCTGTTAGGAATTATTCAACCACCAATACATATTATTATTTTTTAGTTTTTTGGTTAGAACGAGGTATATACCATTTAAAATGTTGATAAGCAGAGCGAGATATATCTTGAATTAAAGTACGAGCAGAAACATCGTTATAAGGGCGAGCAGTAAAGACAACACCAACATAACGTTTACCTGTGGGCATATCAATGATTCCTGCATCTCCTAAGACTGTGCCGATATCACCTGTTTTATGAGCAATCATGGCACCACTTTCGATACCTTGAGGTAATAAAGTTCTGGTTTTGGTTCTAGTCATTATATCCATTAAGCGATCGCGGGAACGAAGAGAAATTAATTGACCTTGATTTACCTTGGCGAGTAAAATAGCCAAATCTCTGGCACTGGTGGTATTTGTTCCTTTTAAATCAGGTAAAGGATTATTAATAACAGTGCTTTCTAAACCCCATTTTTCAAAACGTTTGTTCAGTTTATCTCGTCCTCCCAAACGCTCAATAATCATTTCTGTTGCCGCATTATCGCTAGAAATAATCATTTCTGTCGCAGTATGAATCGCACTATATTTATGATTTAAACCTGCATATTGCATACCACCTGAACCACTAACCTGACTGGATTTAGTAAGAGTTAACTGTTCATCTAAATAGATTTTTCCCGCATCTACATCTTCTAGAAATGCTACCAATACAGGAATCTTGATAGTACTAGCGGCAGGAAATGGCTTAATACCGTCGGAATTAACATAAACTCCATTATCTAAGTCAACAAAAAATGCACTAACTTTATGCTGTGGATACTTAGCGGTTAATGTTGCGAATTTTTTCTTTAATTTAGCATCTTCTTTGGTGAAATTAACTTTCGTTGCTGCCAAATTTTTCTTCGTCGATTCTTCCTGCATTTTTTCAACTGGAATTGCGACTTTCTTGGTATTTGACTCTTGAGTTTGAGGCAAGATTTTTGCTAAAAAAGTCAAATCAATCTCAGGAAATAAAGGCTTAGTTAAATCTCGACTGGCGAGAAAAGTTCCAAATAGAGTACCTATTCCTACACCGACAATAGTGGCTCGAAATATAGTGTTAATAACTTGATTAACTATGTTAGCTGATTTTGAGGAAGATGAAATCTTTGGTTGAGCATAAATAGAACTGGTATTTCTAACGACTTTTGCTCTAACATTTCTTCTGGATGGAACTCTTTGTAAATCTTTTTTGCTTTTTTTGCTTTTTTGGGAATTTACATCTTTTTGCTGATTATATTTGCTGTCTCCGTGGGTGTGAGATAAATTGATTGACACTGTTTCTTCTCTCGCTTCAATTTACACAATAAAATTTCGTTAATTAAATTATAGAGCATATTGTCGTTTTTGGCGAATTTATTTTATTATTTGTATTAATCTTTTCTCAAACCCCATTCTGCTTGACGTAAAATACCTCTCAATAATGCTAATTCTTGACTGTTTAAGTTACTACGATTAATAACTCTTCTCAATTTTTCCATTTTATTGGCGGCAGTATGAGGATAAATATAGTTGATTTTTGATAATACCGATTCTAAATGTTGATAATATCCTTCTAATTGGTCAATGGTTGCTAATTCGGGAAAGCTTTCTGATTGCTTTTTTACCTGATCATTTAATGATTGATAATATTGATAAAGTTCGTAACAGCAGACTCCTACGGCTTGAGCTAAATTCAAAGAGGGATAATCTGGATTGGCTTCAATACAGATAAAACGTTGAGCATAACTTAATTCTTGATTACTTAAACCTCTGTCTTCTGGTCCAAATATTAAGGCAGATGTGATATTTTCTTTTATTAACCAAGGTATTCCTTGTCTAGGGTTTTCTAGTTGGGTGGGAATTCCCCTTGGGCGTGCGGTGGTGGCAATCGCCCTATGGCATTCTTGTAGTGCGGTGGGAAGTGAGTTAACAATTTGAGCTTTTTTTAATACTTCAATACCATGAACAGCCATTATTTGAGCTTCTTCACTTAGATGATTACAGCGAGGATTGACGATCGTCAGTTGATCTAATCCCATATTACGCATTACTCTGGCTATAGAGCCAATATTTCTTTCTCCTGCGGGTTCGACTAAAATTATTTTGACTCGATCGATAATTGTCATAAAATAATAAATTCTTAATATCAGTTTAAGTGGATCATTATCATTATAAATTAAGCGGAAATAAGCTTTTAAAATTTATAGATTATATTGATCTTAATGGGGAGTATATATTCTAATTTTGGGCAGTAAATACCTCTTCCAAATTTTCTGGGATATTATTTAAAGTGACTTGATAAAACTGTCGTATTTTTTTGCCTTTTGTTTTTATAATTACGACAAATATCTCTCTAGATAAAGAGGCGATCGAAACTATAAAATAACCAATATTTATTTCTCCTAAATAGTTACCATCTAAATCTCAAAAAGCAATCTCACCTTGTTCACTGGCACAAATAAAACTATTTTCAGCAGCTAGATAATAATCAGCTCTAAAGTTAAGAGGAATACGACTAATATAGAAAGGATTAAAATTAATTAACAGTAAATTATTAGTGCATTTTTCTCTGGCTAAAAATGTATTGTTTAATGCGGGATGATGAATAACTTTATGTAATGAAGAACTAACTATATAAGTATCATACCAGTTACCACGACGATTAAAAAAACGAAAATAAGTTTCTTGAAAATTGAGATTATTTTGTTTATAAATTACCACACCATGATCTTCATCTAAACTAATAATTTGTTCAGGAATAAAATCAATAATTAGTTGTTTAATAGAGAGATTATGAATTAAACTAATTAATTCAAAACCATGACTATTATTTAAGGCTAACCAAGTTAAGTTTTTTGATAAGGCATAGACACAAGTATCTGTTTTCCAATGAATTAATGGATGAAATTGACTGTCAAAATAATAAAGGAAATACTGATTTTTTTCAGTCAAACTACGAGTAATAATAATACAACCATCATCAACTATTTGTCAATCAATTATTTCACTATCTAATGAACAGAGATTTTGAGTTTCAATAATGATTTTTTTTGTTTCTAGATCAAAATTAAATAAATTAATAATTAAATCTTTTGTGGTTACTTCATAAATATAGGAATCATTGAGTACTAAACAATTGATATTCTCGTCTATTTCTTGATTGTCAATTAAATCAAAATCAAGTAATTTATAAGGGATGCGATCGAAAAAAGAATTATTAGATGCAGATAAATTTAAAGTTGCATTGAGAATTTCTGTTCTCATTTCCTGGGCTGTACGAAAACGACGTGCTGGTAATTTTTCTAAAGCTTTTAAGATAATAACTTGCAAAAAATCAGGTATGGTTTCTGGTATTGTCGGAACTTGATTTAAATGTCCGAGCATTATTTCTGAAGGGCTACCAATAAAAGGACGATGACCTATTAGTAATTCCAATAGGATTATGCCCATGGCATAAATATCAGACTGATGAGAATATTTACCATAAAATTGTTCGGGTGACATATAAGCAGGAGAGCCTGTGTCTCCCATGGTGCTGGAGTTATAGTCAAGTTCTTCTTCTCGAACTTTCGCTACTCCAAAATCAGATATTTTAGGTAGCCATCCTTGATTTTTTACCGATAATAAAATATTTTCAGGTTTTAAATCTCGATGAATAATATCTTGTTGGTGAATATAATTTAATCCCTCTAAAATATTAATGATAATGCTTAATTTATATTCGATGCTTAAAATCTGATCCTGATTTAATAAATCTCTTAAAGTGCCACCTTCACAATATTCAGTAATTAAATATCTTTTATTTTTATCATGTTCAATTCCATAAAAACGTAGAACATAAGGATGTTGAATTTTGAGTAAAATACGAATTTCTTTTAAAAATTGTTTGGTGGAAATTTCTTGTGGATTTAATTCTTTAAGAGCCAATAATTCACCTGTATAGCGATTAATTGCACTATAAACTTTTCCAAATTGTCCTTCACCAATTAAACCTATTTTGCGATAACTAGATTTTTGTACCATTAGAGGAAAATATTTATGTAAAATTAAATTACACAGAAAATGATATCATTATCTATCTAGATTAACATCTGTAATTGAATTGTCAATATTTAGCCTTGATTGATCATTGACAATCAATTTAATTATGCCTAAAAGCTGTATTTTTTGATATTATTCAATATATTTTGTCAATAAAATTAAAATTATTTAGACAAACATCGATCGAATTTCTGAGCGAGGATAGATAATAATCTTAGATGTACCTAATTTATCCTTTAGATTGCGAGGAAGAAGGGAGTTAGGAGTTGGGAGAATAGTAGTTATATGATTTATCTTGTAAATGTAACTAAAGGATTTGTTGAACTATTTGATTGTCCATTTTTCGATCGATTCGATTTCCTTTATTTTCCAAATTTGAGATTGAGGAAAAAAAACAAAACTTTTTAAACTATACTTTTCCCAAAGAGAATCTATTTTTTATAAATGTTTCCAAGGAATTTTTGTGATATCTTTTTGATTTAATTGCTGTGGTTGATCAACTATTTTTAAAATAATATTAAAAGTGATTTGATCGCTATTTAACCTTTCTTTTTTATTTAAAGATTGCCCTAATTTTTCCTATTTATCTTTTAAGTAAATAGATTTTGATATATAGGAATAAAGACAAAATAAAGTCGTAATAAATATAAATAAAGATGATTTTAATGAACGAACCATTATTTACATGAATATTCGGAACAATTCAGAATTGAGAATCTGTAAACCTGTCAAACTTATTGAGATCAAAAATGATCTTGTCAATGTTGGATTTCCTGCCGTCCATCCAACCTAACATCACGTCCAAATTAACCGAAAATAATTGATTATTCTGATTTTTCTTCGGGAACTAACTCGCTATTAAACTGATTAAAAGTTCTACGTTTTAACTGCACTGATTCTGAACGAGGTAATAAATCAAATACTTTTCTTAATACATCATCTGCGGCATCATATTCTATTTGTCCAATTTCATCAAAGACTTTTTTTCCTTTTTGATTAAGAATCACAGTTTGAGGAATACCACCACGATAGTAGTAACCTACTTCGTATTTTTTATATTTCTTTTTGGGTTCGATGGTATCTATTCCAATGGGAATAATACTCGCAGCACGTCCATAAAATTCTTGAAAACGGGAAACAACTAAGGCAAACTGTTTAGAATCGCTATTATCATCTAAATAATAAACTAAAATAGCGGGAGTGTTTCTTTCTAAAGACTGCTTTAAGGTCAATTTTGATGGCACTAAAGAACCATTACCTGCATAAACGACAAAAATGTTACCGTCATAGCGATCGTCATCTATACTAGCATGACTAATAGGTGTGAAACTTAGCCAAATAGTTATACAACAAAGAAAAATAGCGAAAGAGCGTAATATAGTAGAAAGAAAACGAGTTACTAACATAAATTTAATTTTAGTGAATATAAAGTTCAAAAAAGAAAACCTTGATCTAGAATATTGAAACAGATATTGATTGTCAAAACCAAGGTGAATTTTTCCAATACTAACCGCACATATTCTACTCCCAAGTCTCAATTTTTACCTAATACTCATTATGGGTTATTAGAGGTACATCCTTCTGTTTCTGCGATAGAAATTAGAAGAGCATATCGAGATTTGAGTAAACTGTATCATCCTGATACGACAAAATTGCCCTTAAAAGAAGCGAAACAGAAATTTCAACAACTCAATGAAGCTTATGGTACTTTAGCTAATCCTCAGTCAAGATTGTTATATGATTTGCAAATTGGCTATTCTCGATGGAATGTGATTCAAAGTCCCTATGATTTTTCTCAACCTGTTTCAGGGGATAAATATGAAGCCAACAAATCAGCTTATTTAGATCCTAATGATAGACCTTTATCTGGAGGAGAACTATTTGCGTTGTTACTAATGTTGGGGACTGTTGGTGCTTGTGTTGTCTTAGCGATCGCTCTTGCTTGGTTGAGAACATCTGCTATATAGTTGTATAAAGTTACGAGTAAAGTGTATTTTCTAAAAAGCCTATCCAAATAACCATGACTAAGTTAAATCCAGATAGTCCTTTGTATAATTTCCCCTTACCTGAAATCGAGAATTGGTTAAAAAAGATGGGTTGTCAACAAAATCTTCAAAAACTTAATTATTGGTATATCCACCAAAATGAATGGGAGGCTGAAGTAGTTTTAGAAACCGAAGATATTCGTGTTAACTATCTCAAAGCAGGTGCAGATGGTAGTGACATAAAAAGGGCATTTCCTTATTCTCTTTCTCTTCAAGACGTTGAAGATGCTGTTTTTTCTGGCCCTTAGTATCAATTGAACTGAACAATTAATTGCTCAAATTCAACTTATCAAAGAGATTAACTAAAATAAAGAATTAGTTAACAATCAGTATTTTACCTTCAGTTAAAACCAAATAATCCTGTAGAGCAAAGAAATAGCAATATTGATTAATCATTAACCATTAAATATCACCATGAATTCTACTAAAGAAAAAGTTCAATCTATGTTGAGGAAATTACCTGATGATTGCACCATCGAAGATATACAGTATCACTTATATGTACTCGGTAAAATTCGTCAAGGATTAGAATTAGCTGACACCAAAGGAGTTTTACAACAAGCAGAAGTAGAAGGGTTATTAAATAAATGGCTTATCGAGTAGTTTGGTCTCCAAAGGCAGTTGAAGATGTAGAAGCGATCGCCGTTTATATAGCCAGAGATTCCCCATCTGATGCTGCGGCTGTGATTGAAAAAGTAATCTCCATTACCAATGGATTAGCCCAGAATGCAAAACGTGGTCGATTGATACCCGAAATAGAAGAATCAACCATTATCGAACAGTTTGCTTATAGTTATCGCCTCATCTATCGTATCAAAGATGAGACAGTGACCATTGCCGCAATTATCCACGGAAAAAGACTACTTTATTTAACTGATTAATGACTATTTAAAGCTCTAAGGGTTAGATGGATTTAAAATATCTTCTAACTAACAATACCTTCGCCATTAAGGAATGACGATTAAATAAAATGGTAAAGTGTTATTGTAATAATTGCCTTCAACAATTACAGAACAAAATACTTTATACTTTTTAAATCGATATAATCTTAAGACGATCGTTTAAAACTCAAAATTGATTTTTTTGAAGAGAAAAATTAAAGACCCGAAGCTTAAGCCCATCATAAGCATCTCGTATTGCTGCTACCGTCAGGTTCTGACAAGGTTTGAGCGTCATAATTGCATAAGTTCGAGTCGATCCTCATTATAACCAATTTATTCTTTAAATATCAAGTTAATCTTAATAAGAATTTTCTTTACAAATGATTAATGACAACTTGTCAAAGTTCATAGTATGATGGTCATAGACAAAATTTGATAAATAATAAAAATAAAAATGACCAAAAAATTAGGTTTATTCTTATCTTCATTGCTTTTAGCTGTGATAATGATAGTTGGTTTCAGTACTCCTGTACAAGCTGCTACTGTAGAAGTTAAAATGGGTGCAGACAGTGGAATGTTAGCATTTCAACCAGCGAAAGTAAGTATTAAGTCTGGTGATACCGTCAAGTGGGTAAATAACAAATTAGCTCCTCATAATGTTGTTTTTGATAGTTCTGATAAAGATGCTGATAAACATACCCATAAAGCGTTATCTTTTTCTCCTGGTGAATCTTTTGAAGTTACCTTTAGTGACCCTGGTACATATACTTACTACTGTGAGCCTCATCGTGCTGCAGGTATGTTAGGTACCATTGTTGTTGAGTAATCGAACAAAACTTTCCTTTCATTGGGAACAGTAATTTGATCATTAATAATCAATCTTTCAGACGGTTTTATACCGTCAATTTTTTTTGTTTATTTGATTTTGCTTACCAAAATAATTATAGATAGTAGAGTATCAATTTTGTTTTGAGGGATAGGCAGTCATATTTAAAACTCCAACAAAACACTTTCTTTTCTCTCCCAGCCTTTTTTCCCCTGCTAACATAATCTATCATTTCAAACTTGACTGACTACTAGAAGCAATTATGTATTGACATGCTTCAAATTATCTTTGGAAAAGCATTAGGGGATTTGTGCAAATGAAAATACTTGTTCTATACTAACAATTCGATCGTCAATTTTATTTTCTTTATTTTCATTAATAAAGGTGAATCTAGACATTAGAAAGCTAGACTCACCTAAATCATTGATAACTGTCAAATAATCGTCGGAATAAATAAATTATTCAACAATCAAGTTAGAATTTGAATACTGTACGAATAACACCTACAACAATAGTATCTCTATCGGAATCGTCTTCAGGGTTAAAGATAGCATAAACACCAGGAGTAATAGAAATGTTTTCGTGAACAGGGTATTTATATTGAGCTTCAAGCACAAAGTTAGAGCTATCAGCTTCATCAACTCCGTCACCCTCTATGATATAAGGAGCTTGACCTACTGCAATAGTACCCACAGCACCTTCTTTTCCTAGATCTAAAATGGAAGCGTTCACACTCCAGTTAATCAAGTCAGCACTATCATTACTTTCTTCTGACTCAGCTAAAGCGTAACCAAACCAGCCAGCAAGATTGAATTTCTTACTCACTCTCCAATTGGCTTGTAAACTAAAGTTGTCAGAAGATGTTGCTTCTCCACCAAAAGGACGCTCTGCATCACGAACACCACTAGTAGGATCACAACTGGTATCACCACTGATGTTGCCTGTATCTCCATAAAAATGAACATAGGCAAAACCAATATCAAAGTTATCAGTAGGGTGGAAACCTAAGTGAGCACTAATAGTGTAATCACCATTGAATAAACCATTTCCATCAGAAGGATCTTCACCTTCACCCGCTATATAAGATGCGGAGATATCAAATTTGTCATTTAATTTGTGTTTGACCCCTGCACCAGCACCACTTAGTTGACGGAAAATAAAGGGATCATAACGTAAGGCACGAGAGAGAGTACCATTACCACTACTTTTCGTGAAAGGACTAAAGACATCATGAATGTCACTGGCTTGATAAATAGAACCAAAAAGAACACTAGTTTTCTTGCCAATTTTGGTTTTATAGTAAATTTTATCAATTTCAAGATCGTTGTCTTCGGCTTGTCTGAAGTTTAAACGAGCAGTAGATGTCCCAAACTCATCTTCAAGTTCGGGATTATTACCAGTATTCAATCTAACTCTTAATCGATCTTTTCCAGTGAAACTACTGTCTAAGGTTAAACGAACTCGATCGCTTAAAGTCACTTGTGCATCTCCGTCATCACCACCATCAGCGGCAACTAATGCTAAGATAACTTCTCCTTTTAATTTAGTGGTAGTTGAGAACTGATGATCTTCTAAGAAAGCAACTCTACCTTCTAAATTGTCAACTCTTGCACCTAAAGCTGCTAATTCTGCTTCAAACTCTCTCATCAAGCGTTGCAATTTGGCGATGTCTTCTTTTAAGACGGCTTCACTAGCAGCGATTAAACGCTCCATCTGTTGCATACAAGCGTTTAAACCTGCGGCAAATTCGTTACGACTTAAAGCACGATTTCCTCTGAAGGTTTTATCAGGATAACCAACGATACAACCATAACGTTCTACTAAGCTTCTTAATGCTTCATAAGACCAGTCTGTAGGGGAGACATCTCTTAATTGAGAAACACTGGTAACCTGACCCATGGGTCTAGTTTGGTTGTAATTTTGGATTTGCTCAAGGGTTAAGTTATCGCCTTTAACTTCGTTGGCTTTAACTGCTTCGATCGCTAAACCATTTCCTGCGAGTGCTAATGCCACTACGGCAGAAGTTTTAATTGAATTCTTTTTGACTAAATCAAACATTTTTAAATTTTTCCTCACACGTTTAATTGTGTTCACTAAATTATTCTAACCACAAATGATAATTATTAGCAATAAAATTGTAGTTATTTACACAATATTTTTTTCACACTCCATCATTATAGATTCTTGAGATTAAAATTAGGTTAATAATATTCAAATATATATTTAATATAAATATGTATGATATAAAAATTCATAACCCTTGTTATATAATAAAAAATGCGGATGCTTATTATTAGAGAAATTTATTATTAGTTTTTAAGATAAATTTTATCTGTTTAATTTTTTTTATTACTGATCAAGAAAATAACTGATAATGATTATTAAAAAGATATTACTGAGTTTAATCAATATTTATCGTCAATATATTTCACCGCTTTTTCCACCAAGTTGTCGATTTCAGCCCACTTGCTCACAATATGCTTTAGAAGCAATCGATCATTTTGGAACTATAAAAGGTAGTTATTTAGCCATTAGGAGAATATTAAAATGCCATCCTTTTCATGAAGGTGGATATGATCCAATTCCTTCTTCTTTAGCAGATATGATTGAGGAAAACAAAAGAGTCAAAGATAAAAAGTAAACAACTGAGAATTCTGAATTTTGACTATTATAACAGTTCCAAATGATTCATAAATCTGAAATCATTGTTAATTCTAAATTCTAAATTTGCTATATTTTGACTATTCCACTGTTGCAACAAGTCCTACATTATTAATTATTATTAATATTTGCTTTTGCCTTTTAACTTTAGCCATAGTATTCTATTGGAAAAAATAGTCTTATAACTCATTATGTTGTCTAATTTCTTATCAGTTTCCGCTACGGATGAATATTATTGTTTAGCTGACTTAAATTTTTATGTTCTGTCTGACTGTCAAGAATTAGCAACTCAAGGAAAAAAGGGTAGACAATTAAAAATTATTTCTTCTACTCCTATAAATAATGCGATCGAAGTATGCTTTTGTGAAGATAATTATTCTGTATGGTTGAAGCTAGAAGATTCTCAACATTTACAAGCTGCCACCGAATCTTATCAAGGTATATTAGTTGAGCGAGAAAAAATTGTTAGTTTAATACCTCAAGTTATAGAGTTTACACATCAAGCGATGAATGTTCCTAATTATTATCTTTGGGGAGGAACAGTTGCACCTAATTATGATTGTTCAGGTTTAATCCAATCTGCTTTTGCCAGTGTCGGAGTTTGGTTGCCTAGAAATTCCTATCAACAGGAGGCTTTTACTCAAAGAGTCACTAGAGATGAATTAACAGCGGGGGATTTAATTTTTTTTGGTGATACCCGTGTGAATCATGTTGCTTTATATCTAGGAGAACATAAATATATTCATAGTTCGGGTACAGATACAGGTAATAATGGTATTGGCATTAATGAACTTAAGGATAAAAGCGATCGAGTTAGTACAAATTATTATAAGCAGTTATGGAGTTTTGGTAGAGTAATGAATAGTTTTATTTCCTAAAAATTCTTTGACTTTTTCCTTCTCAAAAACTTAAATTGCTCAATAATTCATTAAATATTTTTGATGCTTTGAATATACGGCCAAACAGAGAGAAAAATCAGATTTTCCGAGTAAAATTTGTCCAGTATGTGGACTCCCTTTTGCTTGGCGAAAAAAATGGGCAAAATGTTGGAATGAAGTGATATATTGTTCTCAAAAATGTCGTCGTCAAAAATCAGTTAATTAGTTTGAGATATTTAGCTATCGATAAGCTCAGTAATCATTTTATTTAATTTCTTTAACTGGCAATTTATTTTTACCTAAATTCTTGATTATCAATGTTTACTGTAAGTACCAAAATTTACCAAATATGACTTTAAATAAAAAGTAATAATGAATTATTTAACGAGAAGATTATTAACTGCTATTCCCACAATTTTAGTTATTAGTATCATAATCTTCTTAATCTTAGCTTTAGCACCAGGAGATCCTTTAAGCGAATTCGCAACTAATCCTAACATTACAGAAGAAGTAAGAGAAAATCTTCGTAAATCTTGAGGTTTAGATAAACCTATTTATATTCGTTATTTCAAATGGATAATGGCATTTTGTCAAGGAAATTTAGGTTATTCTTTTGCTAGTAGAAGTCCTGTCAGTGACTTAATTATTGAGCGTTTACCCAATAGTTTATTTCTTGTTGGATTTGCTTATATTATAAGTGTTTTGATGGCAATTCCAATGGGTTTAATTGCGGCAATAAAACGTTATTCTTGGATTGATAATCTTAGTACTTCGATCGCATTTTTTGGTTACTCAATACCACCTTTTTTTACAGGATTATTATTAATAATTATTTTTACTGTCAAACTCAAATGGCTTCCTTTTATTTATGATGCTAATTTAGAAATCAATGATTGGCAAAGTTTACTCGAACAAATCAAACAATCATTAATGCCCATCATCGTCTTAACTCTTTATAAAACTGCTGTATTGATGCGATTTATGCGTTCATCTGTCACCGAAGAATTAAGACATGATTATGTTCGCACTGCCTATAGTAAAGGGTTAAATCAATATCAGGTGGTGGTCAAGCATATTTTACGAAATGCTTTCATTCCTGTGATTACATTAATTGCCCTTGATATACCTAGTATTTTCACTGGTGCATTAATTACTGAGCAAATTTTTCGTATTCCCGGAATTGGTTCTTTATTGATAGAATCAATTTATCGTAGCGATACACCTGTGGTTATGGCTATTACAATGATTTATGGCATTTTAATTGTTAGTTTCAATTTTATTGCTGATTTAACTTATTCATGGCTTGATCCTCGTGTTCGTTTAAAATAATGTCAGAAATACACGGTAGAAAGTAAATTTTATTCTCAATTCTCAATGACTTCTTTTTGTTTTTGAGCTAATAAAAGAGCGATCGCATCAGCTCAAATATTAATTAAATCATTAGGAATGCATTGTAAAAACTGTTGTCCAGTAATTTGTTCTTCCATAAAAACATAACAATTGGGTAATAATTGGGCTACTTTTTCCAACCCTAAATAGTTAACAATAAAATAAACTAAATCACTATATTCTAAAGTCGACAAAAAATCAGGTTTAGGTTGAGAATGAATTAAATATAAAACCTTTTTTTCTAAATTAGATATGTTTTGATTGTGATCTAATTTAGCAGGTAAAAAATCGATAACAGAGGCATATTGAGTTGATGTATTAGTCGAAAAACTAAATAAAAAAGATAACGTAGTATGAGAACAAAAACGAGAGCAGATAGCATCAACAATGGAGAAACTAAGGACGATCGAAGCAAGATATAATGTTGATACTTTTAAATTATTTTCACATTGAATTATTAATTTATTCCACACATCTAAACTCGGTTCATCGTTATAACGATGAAAAATTAATTCAGGATAGAGAGAACTCATAAAATTAGCTGTTTTAGCTAAACCCAGACAATATTCCTTAATAGTGGATTTTTCCAAAGAAATCAAACAATGGTTATTTTCAGGCAAAAGTAACCATGTATTATAAAGAAATTCCTCAACATGAATTAAGGCAAAACCACTAACATCTAAATTAGATAATTTAACAGCTTGAGTTATTGTTTGTGTAATATCTTCTTTATTTAAACCTAAATGAAATGTTTTATTGACTTTTTCTCAACGTTTTTTAAGTTGTTCAATAATGCTTAACTGATTTGCTTGAACTTCCCTAAAAGGAATAGTTAATTCAATAATTGTTATCAATCGAGTAATTATTTTTAATGGTAAATAGGAAGATAAAATAATCGCTGCACTCAAAGCACTAATAAACTCATTAATTCCTCTAAAGCTAGATAAATTATCTCCTCGATTTAGATTAAATATTTGCAAAACAATATCTAATTCTTTTTCTTGTTTATTGACTGTTGAATTAAGAAAAAAATTACCATTTATTTCTTGAATAAAAGGATTTAAATAAGAAGCGAGATTAAATCTTATTTGTTGATCAACTTGTAAATAAACCAAATCGTGAAAAAGTGCAGCTAAAATTATCAAAGGATCATCACTTTTTGATACCATCAATATATGATCAAAGGTATGAAAGTAGCGATGATTTCCTCCCATAGTATCCACAATTATCTGTGAAATATTATTTAGATAATGATCATTAATTTCACAATCTAACTGTTTAAGGACTCTTCTTAAAATTTGACGACATTGATTAAAATAATCTGATTGATTCATTCGAATTTAGGGAATCACAATAGATTTCTCTTAAGAATAAAAATAAAATCAATTTTAGTCAATAAATTCTCGATTTTAATTTTTGTCAAAATGTTCATATGAATATAATTAACTAAAATTTCAAGTAAAAAGTTTGGATTAAGATAACATCAGACATTGTCACCCTAGTTCTTTTTTGAGGATATAGTGTCCCCGTGAAACGAATAGCAAAGCATTCTCTAGCCTCTCTCTTACAAAGTAGGGCTGTTTCATTAATAGAGAAAAAAGGTGTAAATTAAAGCTTTAGAAGTTAAAATTATATATTTGCCCTTATAGCTCTAATAATTTTGGTTATATTCTCAGTTTTTGTACTTAATCACGATTAGCTTTGATTATCTTCTATTTTCTTGACAATGAAACAGCCCTACCTTAATAAGGGGGATTTAAGAAGATCGCTGAAAGCGGCACTTCGTGATCAAAGACTTTTCAAGTTCTTAGATAACATATATATCATTAGCACTTAGGCTTGGTGTGTTACTCAACGTCGCAATTTGAATTGCTGATGAGCCTCCAAGATTGCCGTCAGCATCAAAGTATAAATCTCCGTTTGTTGTGTTATAGATAAAGCGATCGTCAGCATCTCCTGCACTTGTAATACCTGCACCTGAAGTAAACTGGCTAGCATTTAATTCTCCTGTTACTAGACCTCCCCCAAAACTAGTCGTAACGATGATTAAATCGAATTCACCAGTATTAAAGTCAGTAACAGTATCAAAATTAACGCCATCACCAGCAGATTTAAATACAAAATTATCAGTACTATCACCACCCGTTAAAGTTTCAGCAACATTTAGTTCGCCAATTAGTATGTCATTGTCATTAGTACCAGTTAAAATATCATTGTCGACACCATCAGTACTATCTTCAACTAAATTTCCCTTTAATATATAAGCTGAATCCTCATCAGTTAAAGTTGGAGGAGAAGCAGGATTTGGCACACCAATAACATCAGCTGTATTAATAGCAATAAGAGGTGAACTAACTAGTGCAGATGGTCTGTGAGCAATATCGGAATCAGACACATTTACTATTGGAGATATAAATTGGGCATCGCCATCACTATTTGATAAACCGATAGATGTTGTACCATTGTCAAAATTTGAATTACCAGCTGAACCGAATATTATGAGGTCATAGAAAGCTGTATTGCTAAACGTACTACCATTACTAAAATTAAACACTGTATTGCCATTATTACCATGACCGGTATTGTATCCATTATCTGCCGCATTCCGATATTCTTCTGCTTGTAAAAACACAGCTCCAACACCTGAAATTGAAGAACCTAGAATACCAATAGTATTAGTAACATTTCCGTCTGCAAGAATATCACCATTACTAGAAAGAAAGTTACTTCCTCCCAAAACACGGAAAATAGGAAGTAAACTCCCATCTCCTTGAATATTCCAAGTAGAGTTTTCGACCAAGAAATCTGAACCAGAAGCATTAATATCAATAACTATAATTCCATCACCATTTGAATCTGTCGCTTCAGAAGTTCCATCATTATCTATGTCGAGACCATTAACATCTAAGTTTGTCGTAACATTACTTGAAATACCTGTACTGTTCCAAGTGTACTCTGTTGGTAATTCGGTAAGAAAATCCTCTAAATCATCAATTTCACTACGTAATCCCGAAAGATCAGTACTTCCAACAACCCCATTAGCAGGCATTGATTGACCAGTCAAAGAAGGTTCAGGGAAAAAATCACTATTCGAAACACTAGAGTTTGGAGTTCCACTAGCCGCAACAACACCTACTTGACCATAAAGATCCAAATTACTAGAGTCAAATTGAGCATTGGGACTAGTTAATGCTACATCACCACTCCAATCTGGAGCATTTGTACCTAATCGTCCCAGTTGTGTATTTTGTCCATTAAAAGCTTTAGCAGTAGCACTTGTAGCAGTTGCTATTATTACATAATCATTCAATCCACTAAAAGGAGCATTAATTATTTCTTCAAAACGGAATGTCCATGTCTCACCAGGATCAAGAATATCATCATCATTAGTGTCCCCTATATTAAATCCACTAACATCAGTTACTGAATCAGGATAAAAATCATCGCTGGTATCACTAGGTGATTTATTATCATCCATAACGGTATAACCACTACTGGTAGTAGCATTTGTTATATCAATGGGTGTTCCACCATCATTCTCAACTGTGATGGTATAAGTTGCAGTATCTCCACGCTGAGCAACAGGATATGAAGTATCTGTTGCAAAATCATCCGCATCAAAATTAGGACCACCATTGATAGATACTAATTTTTCCAGATCGATACTAGGTGTTGCTGTTGTCACAACAGTAACAGTGGCATCATCTGTTTGTTCGCCTGTTTGATCACTATCTACTGTAGCAACATTAGTAATAGTATCTCCTTCTTGACCAGCTTGAATTATATAAGTATAAGTAGCCGTAGCCGTAGCACCAACCGCCAAATCATCAGTTTGCATATCAGTATCAGCATCAATCAAACCAGTTATACCCGTTAATCCAGATATAGTGATATCATCTGCCATATTTCCGGGAGTACCACTATCGTTAATATCTTCAAAAGTAAGATTAGTCAAAGTAACATTACCTGTATTGACGATCGTGGCAGTATAAGTTATGGTATCCCCAACATTTATACTTCCATCACTATTAGCATCCCCTGTTAAATTTGCTACTTTATTGACGGTAAATCCTGTGTTTTGGATTAAATTAACTGTAACAGTATCTGTAGCTGTAAAAAATTCGCCTAAACCTCCTGTTTGACCTCCTAAATCACTGCCAGAAACATCTGCAATATTGGTAATAAAACCTAAATCTAAATCGTCTTGGGTGATCGTATAAGTACCTATAACTGTGGCAGTTGCACTTACTGCCAAGTCATCGGTTTGTCCATCTTCATCTATATCTGTAAGTCCTGATAATCCTAGAACACCAATTTTGTCATCGGTTAAAGTAACATCAAATAATGAGACATCACCAGTATTCGTTACGGTATAGGTATAAAGAATCTGATCTCCAGCACTATATCTGCCAGCATCATTTCCTTCATTGTCTGAATCGATAATATAAGAACCAGTAGAAGTTACGCCACTATCGATGATTGTTGTACTTAAATAAGCATCGTCGCTTTGGACTCCTTTATCTAAGGTTATAATACTGTCTGTACCATTTATTTGAACGATAAGATTATTCGTTACCGAGGCACTACTATCATCAATAAATTCAATCGCTATATTTTCTAATAAGTTTTGACCTTCAATTAAAGTTTGAACAGTTGGTTCATTATTATTTAAGACATATATCCATTGAACTGTTGCTTCTTGTCCATCAAATGTTATATCAGTTACATATAAAATTCCATATAAACCATCGATAATGTAATTACCTGATGTGTCTTGAGTTGCGGCACTAGTAAAACTACTGTTACTAAAGTCAATGTTAAATGTTGCTGAACCGATTTTTAAGGTTGCCTCAGAACTGTCTATATCGGAGACTGCAAATTGTCCAGTAGTAAAAATATCCCCAAATGTAGTTGGATTAGGATCTCCTTGTTCGCCATCATTAGGTGTGTCTTCTGTAACTTCTTCGGGGGCTGGTGCAGGAAATTCTGGCATGAAGTTACTTTGTCCGATGACTAAAGACTCAAAAGCATCTCCTGTTTGGGCTTGATTGTCTAATGTTGTGACACTATATGTAGCTATAATTTCTGTATCTTCGTGGGGATCAATACTATTGGGATCAATGTAATAAATCTTTCCAGTTGAATTATCTAACGCATATAAGATTACATTTCCTTCCTCTTGATTACCAAAATAATACGCGTCTAAGCCTTCTAATTGAGCTGGTTGTTCTAAGTTTCCTATAACAGCTACAGATTTGGATGTACCATCTGTATAAATGTAGTGTAGAAGGGTTTTGTCACCTTTTTCTTCTAAACCATAAAATATAGGTTGACTGTTAGATTGTAATTGATTTTCTTCATTTTCGTTAGAAAGATAAGCGGCGTTATAAGCAAATGAACCTAATGTTGTTCCTTTTAGAGTACTGTAGGGTTGAACTCCATTAGCATTATTACCGTCCTCATCTATGACATTTCCTGTTTCTATATCTATGCGATAAATTAATGTGTCGTTGTTATCGCTAGTTGCTAAATATAAATTATTCTCAAATCCGATCGCAAAACCAGCTAAGTTATTAACATAGTCTACGACATTACCACCAATATGTTTAATCTCTGTAATTTCTTGATTTGGAAGTGTTCCTGTGTCTTGAGTTTCTACATATATTTTAATTAAACCCTCACCATTAGCTATTGTACCGGTAGATTTGATGAGAGCATAAAAGACTTTCACGCCTTCTGTTGTTTCTACTGGTTCAAGTTCTAAGGCTTCTACATCAAAGTTATCTAATTTTTTTTTCTTCGTTTTTTTTCCTCTGGAATTAGGATCATCAATTTCAATGAAGATAGATTCAAAACCACTACCATTTTTGTTGTAAATAGGGTATGTTTTGCCATAAGTAGGACTATCAGGATTAATGTCTATGGCGTAAAGAGTACTTCTATGACCTGTGGTATTTGTTGTGCCTGTTGTGGAGTTTTTACCTTTACCTTTCCCTTTCCCTTTCCCTTTACGTTCTGTATCACTAGAACCATCACCATTAGTGATTCCACTTAGACCACCAATGGAATAAGCCCTAACCGGATTCTCCGTACCAAATATATTCTCAGTAAAAATATCTACCATCGTTTTAAACTCCCATTTATTATTCTTATAAAAATCAACACAACTATTCGTGCAGGTGCCAAACTCACCAATACCTTATAAATCAAAGCTTTCACTTTTTAAAAAAATATCCTTAATAACCATTCTATAGATACAAGGAAACTTTGAGTGTGACTTTACTGAATCTTTATTACTTGCCTGAATATTTGTCTGATCTACGTGTTTTTATTTGCGTGTAATTACTTAAGCAAAGAAAAAAGCGATCGCACAAACATGTCCTGTAGTGAGTTTAATTTTGGGAACTGATCTTATTTAGTTATTGTGATCAGTATTGTTTTTGCTTATGAGAATAAAGCAATTCCCGCTTTTATCGAAAAAATTGGGATACAAGCCTCTTCTTTCAAGAAGGAAATAAGAAAAATTAAAATCTAAATTTCAAGCCTCTGTAGGGACTTAGCACTGCTCACTGGTGTCAACTTAAGCCGAAACAGTCCTTTTAATTGAGTTTCAGAATTAACCTTGAATTGAAATTCAAGGCTAATAAATATCGTTTAATGAATTAAACTGAACTTGAAAGTATTTAGGATATTTCTATGAAAAAAAGTACCAGAGTTATGCCCCCTAAATCCCCCAATTTGGGGGACTTGTCTTTAAGAATTGGTATTTTAATTTCCAGAAATCACCTTAGTTGATTTTAATGAACGCCACCTCTTAGCCTTGTCAATTCATTGCAAGGTGCTGTACAGTAATAGCTTCACACCTTAAGTTGACACGAATGGATTTTACTATCATTCAAATAAAATCTTTTCAAAACACATTTCTCCAACTTCTCTTAATTCTCTGGCAACTTTTCTATTGTTGTTAACTTGTTGAGTTAATTGTTTAAATTTTTCGGTAGTATATTTATTTCTAAATTCAGATATCGTACATTTACAAACTGTTTGTGCTGATTCTTTAGATAAGCCTTCATTTTGAGATTCAACTAAACATTTTTCCTCATAATTACACCAAACAGAAGCTTGTGTCGTTTTTAGACCTTGTTTAGCTAAATTTTGGATACATTGTTGTTTATTGAATGAAGATTTATTCGATTGAGCAAAACCTTCTGTTGTCATCAACAAGAATGTCATAGAAATAACCGTAATATTAATAATCGATGAAGAAAAAGATTTTGTGAACATGTATTTTGAATTAAATAGTTAATTACAATTAAGACGATGATTTTTGTTAAAAGTTGCGATCAAGACCTTTATACTTGAATCAAGTCAAAAAAAATAATACCAATTTATATTTTTACTTTTTAATTAAAAATTTCTCAAAGATTGATGAGTACAAGCTACGTACCACATATAATCATCGATTTCATAACTAACAGCCTTACTGATGGAAGAAAGAGATTTTTCCTTTTCTTTTTGTGCTTCATAATATAAACCTGCATAAAAATTAGCATAAAAAAGATGATGTCGATCGCAATCTCCATTTAAATTATTTAAAACATCCACATTGTAGCGACCTGCAAAAACTTGATATATATGATACATATAAGGTCGAATATCATTTTTGACAGTCAATAAACAATCCGTTGCCGAATTAATATCTTCTAATTGAGCAATACAGAGAAAAAACCATAAGGTATTTTCAATATCTTGAGAATGAATACTCAAATTCAACTCAAATTGTCTAGCAGCCTTAGCATATTTATCAAGATAATAATAAGTTAAACCCCTTTGCCATAGATAAGGAGTCAACTGAGGATTTAACTCTTCGGCTTTATTAAAATCCTTAAGAGAATCTATTAACCTACCCAATTTAAAATACAACATTCCTCTATTTATGTATAAACGAGGCTCAAAAGGAAATGTATTTAATCTTTTATTAAATTGATTTAAGTCTGTTTCTAAAACAGTTGTATCGACCATGAAATTTTAAATCACTAAATATCGAAAAAAATAACTTATTGATCCCAATATAGTTTAATATGGTTGTCCTAAAACAGGAACACAACTAATTATTAATTGTTAACCATTAATTTGGTTTAACGCTATACTATTTTGAATTATTCGTGTTACATTTGTTTCTAAAAACAATTAGTCATAAATCATGAATGATTGCTCATGATTAATTGTCATAAAAACTGTTAAAAGATACAGAACAAACAAATATTTATAAATTGGTGGTAGTATTTACCACAAACAGTATATCATTGAAGCAAATTTATAGCGACTATTTGTAAATAGTGACTATTAATATTTTATTGGTGTGAAAGGAGAAAAAAATGTCCAACATAAATTTGAACGGAAAACCATTTCACTTTATTGGTATTGGTGGTATTGGAATGTCAGCCTTAGCTTATATTTTAGCTAAAAGACGATTGCCTGTATCAGGTTCAGATATTCGTTCTAGTCATATTACTGAACGTTTAGAAGCGGTAGGAGCAAATATTTTTACCAGTCAAACAGCAGAAAATATTGCTCAAATTAGTCCTCAACAAAATATGATTGAGGAAGATTCTGCTCCTCAAATTGTTTGCTCAACGGCAATCAATCAACAAAATTTAGAGTATAAAGCCGCAATTGTTGAAGGTTATCCTATCTACCATCGTTCTGATTTATTAGCGGCATTAATCAAAGATTATCAAAGCATCGCAGTTGCTGGTACTCATGGAAAAACAACCACAAGTAGTTTAATCTCCTATTTATTATTAAAGTCGGGATTAGACCCTACAGTCATTATTGGTGGTGAAGTTAACGCTTGGGAAGGAAATGCTCGCTTAGGTGAAAGTCCTTATCTAGTCGCTGAAGCAGATGAATCTGATGGTTCTTTAGTTAAGCATTATCCTCGTTTCGGTATTATTACTAACATTGAATTGGATCATCCAGATCATTATGAATCTTTAGATCAATTGGTGGGTATTTTCCAACATTTTGCTAGTCAATCAGAAATCGTCATCGCTTGTGCTGACTGTCCCATCGTCAATGATACAATTAAAGCTGATATTACCTACAGTTTAAATTCTAACTCCTGTGCTAACTATATTGCCACGAATATTGTTCATGGTGCTTATGGAATAGAAGCCGATATTTTAGAAGACGGTATTAACATTGGTCATCTTTGTTTAGAACTTTCAGGTGATCATAATCTTAGTAACGCCTTAGCGGCGATCGCAGTTGGTCGCAAATTGGGTGTAGAATTTAATATCATTGCTGAATCCTTAGCTAGTTTTGAAGGTGCAAAAAGACGTTTTGAATATAAAGGCAACTATCAAGGTGCGACCTTAATTGATGATTATGCTCATCATCCCAGCGAAATCAGTTGTACTTTACAAGCAGGTAAATCAAGACTACCTCAATACAACGCCAAAAGACTCGTCGCAATTTTTCAACCCCATCGCTATAGTCGTGCCGCAACTTTCCTCGAAGAATTTGCTCAATGTTTCAAACAAGCAGATGTTGTTATTGTCACCAGCATTTATAGTGCAGGAGAAGTAAATTCTACCCAAATTAATAGTGAAACAGTTGTCGAGGCGATCAAAAAATACCATGATCAAGTTTACTATCAACCAGATTTGTCAATACTACCAAAATTTCTCGCTGATTTTCTAACCCCAGAAGATTTAACGATGTTCTTGGGTGCGGGTAATCTCAATCAGACTATTCCTCAATTGTTGAGTTTTAATGAAAAAAAGTCAGTACAAGTGCTAGCACAAGCCGCTTAATTCTTGAGAATTAGACCCTAATTTCTTAAAAAAAAATTAGAATTGAATTGTAAGCATAATTTTCTGATGAATTATTGATCATAATTTATCCATATAACAGATAAATTTGCCCTGCTAGTACATTTAAAAAAAATTACGTTAATGTGAGACAAAATTAAATTATTTTCGTCTCTACCTATATAATGACTAAATTTGTGAAGGAGTTATTAAAAATGAATACAAATAAAATATTAGGTGCTTCTCAGCCACCGATAAAACTTAAAGGTACTCAATGTGTCATTCATCAAGGAGAATCTTTATCTAAACATACCTCTTACAGAGTTGGAGGTAATGCCCAATTATATGCTGAACCGAAATCATGGGAAGATATTCAAGCATTATTTGAATGGATTCAACAACAAGATGTACCTTTTACTTGTTTAGGAAGAGGTTCAAATTTACTAGTTAGTGATCAAGGAATTGAAGGCTTAGTTTTAAATACTTGTCATTTCAAAGAATATGATCTTGACGAAGAAGATCATACTATTACCGTTGGTGCTGGTTACCCCTTACCAACATTGGCATGGAAAGCAGCTAAAAGAGGTTGGCAAGGCTTAGATTGGGCAGTGGGGATACCTGGAACTTTAGGTGGTGCTGTGGTAATGAATGCAGGTGCTCATGAGGGTTCAATATCTGATGTATTAGTTAATGCAGTGGTCGCTGATAGCGATGGTACTATTAGAACATTATCTCGTGATGATTTACAATATGCTTATCGTGCCTCTAACCTACAAAAAGAAAAAGCATTAGTCTTAAAAGCGTCTTTGGCTCTACAACCAGGACAAAGCAAAGAAAAGATGGTTAATTTAACCACTCAAAATTTCCGTAGACGTAAACAAACTCAACCTTATGACAAACCAAGTTGTGGTAGTGTTTTTCGTAATCCTAAACCTCAAGCCGCAGGATGGTTAATTGAACAGCTTGGTTTAAAAGGCTATCAAATTGGTGGTGCTCAAGTTGCTCATCGTCATGCTAACTTTATTATTAATTCAGGAAATGCTAAAGCTCAAGATGTTTTTAACTTAATTGAGTATGTGCAAGAAAAAGTCGAACAACATTGGTCGATATTACTTCATCCTGAAGTTAAAGTATTAGGTAATTTTAGTTAATAGTTCCACATTTTTGGGTTATAAATATTTTGGTTGTAAGGATTAATGTATTATCAATTATTATGATATTTATCTAGTAATGCAAAAAATCCTAAACCGATAACCTCCAAACTATTTGGAATCGAGACTAAGGATATTGCCATAATGCCAATATGGAAATTTTGATTGTTGAAGATGAGAGAGAAATTGCTCAGTTAATCAATAATTGTTTGAGTAGAGAAGGATTTCAATGTCATATCGTTCACGATGGCTTATCTGCTTTAAGTACAGCGAAAACCATCCAACCTGATTTAATCATTCTAGATTTGATGTTACCAGGGCTTGATGGCTTGGAAGTTTGCAGTAGATTGCGAAATGAAGGAATGGCAAAAGATCCTTATATAATGATGTTAACGGCTAAAGGGGAAGAAATCGATCGAGTAATTGGTTTATCTACAGGTGCCGATGATTATTTGGTCAAACCATTTAGCCCTAGAGAGTTAGTCGCCAGAGTAAGGGCATTGTTACGCCGTAGTTTGCGTCATGAAAAAACAGCTCAAATCTATGAAACAGAACATTTCACTGTTAATTTAGATGAGCATACTGCAACTCGGAAACTTGATGAGCAGAAAACCGAAGAATTAGACTTAACTGCTTTAGAATTTAATTTGCTATCAGCATTTATTAGTTATCCGGGTAAAGTTTGGAGTCGCACTCAATTAATTGATAAACTTTGGGGTGCTGATTTTTTTGGCGATGAAAGGGTTGTTGATACTCATATCCGTCGCTTAAGGAAAAAGATTGAACCTAATCCCGCTCAACCTTCTTTTGTAAAGACTGTTGTTGGCGTAGGTTATAAATTTGAGGATTTGTAGTTGGAATTGAGAATTGAGAATGACGTCAAAGGCTTCTATAGCAAGTAACTAATGAGTAGATTAGGAAACTTATAACTCTCAAAGTATTAAGGGGATTTCTCAAAATGAAAATACTAGTTTTTAAAGATAAGTCCGTCAAACTTGGGGATTTAGGAGGCATAATTGGGGTGCTTTTTTTGATGGAAATATCCTAAATGTTATATCTTTAATTATTCATTATTCATTATTAATTGTTCCCACATTTTTTGATACTGTGGTGAAGAACTTGGAGATAAATGTTCAATAAACTCACTTTTATTTAAAATATCCAATGTTATGGGTAAATGTTGATCCTTGATATTATTTGACACTTCTATGGGTGACATTCCTTTGGTGAAAAGATTGATTTGCTTTGTCGATTTGGTTTGCCAACAAAAATCAATCCATTGATAAATTTTTTGATCAAGGTCGGTATTTTCAATTTTTGCTTTTGGCTTCACCCACATATCTGCCCATAAAGCTGTTCCAGAAATGGGGACGATCGCACTTATGTTATTATAACGTTCGACGATGGGTAAAATATCCGTTGACCATCCTACTGCTAACCATGTATCTCCCAAAATTAGAGGTTGTAAATAGTTTTGAGAATCATAGAATTTAACTTGTTGATGTAAAGTTTGTAACTGGTTTAACAAACCATCGATGCTCTCTATATCCTCATAATTGTAGGAATAACCCAATTTTTTTAAGATTAAACCAATCACTTCTCTAGGTTGATTGAGCAAAGAAAAACGATCTTTAATATCCTCATTCCATAAATCATTCCAGTCACGAGGTTGCCATCCCAAAGACTTAAATTTATCATTGCGGTAAGCTATCATTGTAAACCCCCAACGATAAGGTGCACCCCAAATTTGTTCTATTTCACTGCTATTATTTTGATTATTTGTGGTCACCAATTTTTGAAAAGATGGAGATATTTTTTGCCAATTATTTAAGCTTTTTATCTCTAAAGGTTCAATTAATTGTTCTTTGACAGCAGAGGTTAACCAATAATTACCTAAAGTAACTAAATCGTTATTTTTCGTTGAAGATTTTTTAGAAAATTTAGGTAAACGAAAAGATAATTTATTTTCTTTAATTAAAGCAGTTTTCCCTTGTTGAGTTAACAATAAATCATAAAGTTCTTTCAGATTTGATTTCGTCTTTAATTTTATACGACCTAATTGATTTGATTGTTGGGATAAACCACTAATTAATTGTAAAGGTAACGAACCCTGTAACAAAGCTATTTGCAAATCTGAGGATTCACTATCACAGCCTGAAAGTAAATAAGATACAAGAAGAGTACTACTACTGACTAAAAATCGACGACGGTTAATCATAAAAAAAATATTAAGATTTAAGATTTACTTGACTCAAAATAACAAAAATTTATATTGAATAATATTTGCCAGCACCTAACACATTTGAACTATTTCAAGATGAAATGTTTGTCTGCCAAGGCTTTTAGTCTTTTTTTAAAAAATGAGAATAATTTTAAAATCATTAATGTTAAATTTTATTAAAAATTTGTAATAATGCGACTTGTATATTATAGAAAGTAAACATTAAAACAATCAGGAATACTCCCCATTATTCGAAAATAGAATTTAGCATAGTGAGAATAGATATAATGCGAAAAATATCTTCGATTTATAATCACGAAATCTTACCCATATGAATGACCCTCAAAAAGAAATTACTAGACTTCACGAACAAGTTAGTCAACTTTACGTTGTCGTGAAGCAACTAGGAGAATATGTTGGTTGCCAAGATATTGTCAATCTTAAAATTCCCTTAGAACCTGCTTCGATCATAAAGTTATCAAAATCTTCTCATCGCAATAATAGTTATTCCTATAACAGAAGATCAAAAGAAAATAATGATTCAGGAGACAATCTCTATCTACTTAATCAAAGACATAAAGACATTTTAGTAGATGATGAGTTGGTTAGTGCTTCTGTTTGTGACCAAAATCAAAATTCTGAGATCATTTCTTGTGATGAGCAAGTTAATCGTTTAACAGCACAATTAACCGCCGCTTATTACCGCATTGCTTCCTTGGAAGAACAGTTACTAGGGATTCGTAACAAGATGGAAACGGGAAACAATGAGTTCTATCAATGTCAATAATTCTGAATTTTTAACACCTAACAGATGAGCTGCGATCGCAGCTCCTCCTGCCCCAACCCCTTCTTTAACGAATCCTTGTTCATATTTTTGTAAGTTTAGATATTGCGATCGACTAAAATTTAATTGAGTACTGCAAAGAGAAATATTACCAATTAGATTAGCTAAAGTAATTGTATCTCCTGTTTGGTCTTCTGCCACCCAACGAGTAGTGCCAACGATAATGTTTTCCAAAGGAATAGATAAAGCATATTTTTTTTGAAGAGCTTTAATTAAAGCAAATACAGCTAACATTTGTGTCCCCCCCGCTAACATAACTCCTACTTTTTCACTGGCAGAAATAGCCATTCCTGCAACCACTATTTGCATAGGATCACCCACTGCGGCGATAATTGATAAAGGATCTGCATCCAATCTTGAGATACCAGAGGTTAGACTAGCTTTTTGTAATCCTCGATCGACAACCGACCATTTTTGTTGATGGTTGCAAATAGGATGGCTACTATTGACTTTGTCTTGAGCCTGAATACCTAAAGCTGTTAAGACGGCTAAAGCCGTAGTTGTTCCAGCGACAACACATTCACTGAGGATAATATAACTAGATTGAGCCTGTGAAGCTAATTGTTCACCCCAGGCTAATCCTTGTTGGTATAGATGTTTTACTGTCTGTAAAGATAAAGCTTCCCCCGTGGAAATGCATTTAGCGAAGTTTCCCCCTAAGTCTATATTAGCAACAGAAGGCGATCGCATTAAACCAGCATTAAAAACATAAGTAGGTAAATTAAACCTTTCCACCACTGCACGGGTAATAAAAACAGGAGAAACCCCAACATTTAAAGGTGGTAAAGGGAAAGTAGGATCACTTTGAACACCATTAACTAAAAATTCAGCATCTGCAACCGCAGTGAAACAACGAGATTCAGGAGTTGCTCCCGCGGTAGAAATCCCTTTAATTAAAGCAGTTTCGGTAAAACCGAGAATACAAGCAAAAATGGGTACAGTATTGGCATATTTTTCTAGCCATTTTGTACCCTGTTTTATTTGAGTGTAAACTTTGATATCATCATCGTTAATTTTCTTCATATAGTTGATGACGAAGGAATAAATATATTGGAAATACTGTTTAAAAAAGCCCAAGAAAAATAGCGAACAACAAACGTAGTAAATTTTATTGAGTTTTGAGTTCCTAGTTTTATTTGAATTCTGAATTCTGAATTCTAAGTTATTAGCTGGTTCTTTTTTTCTTCAATAAAATTCCCAAACCAAATGCAGTTAAAGAACCTAGTATGGTTAAAGGTTCGGGAACACTTTCGATGGCTGCCATTTCAAAACTAGCAGTTGTAGAATTAAAGGCTAACCGAACAGGAAAAGCATCCGCAAGTTCAGGATCAACAGCAGGATCAATTCCTTCAATTCTAAAGTAATCGACTCCATTGCCGTTAAAAGTAACAGTTTGTCCTACCGTAAATGAGCCAAATAAACCATCTCTGGTATATACTTCAAATGTGCCATCTCCATCAATACCAGTGGGAAATTCTGAAATTTGAGTAAATAAATCACCAGAAGTCATTTGATATTCAAAACCGATAGCAGTGGGAGGATCAAACCATAAATCGCTTGGTACGTCGGTAAAAGTAAAACAAGAATCGGAAGTGATGATACTACAGGTATCAGTCTCTAAATCTGGTAAAACAGGAGCTATTTGAGTCGATGTGGTAAAATCTAAATCAATTGTCCAAGTTTCCCCTTCTGCCATCCCTACCAAAAAATTCTCTAGAGGGCTAAATCTAAAGGTATCACTGTCAAATGCAAATCCTAGATTAGCAATATTAGGATCAATAACACTGAGGTCGCCATCAATACTACTGCTAACATTAATCCCTGTGAGGACTTCACCCACTACCGAAGAATTGAGATCTGATATTTGAAAAAAGTCCGTAGGAAGAAATCCTAAATCTCCGGGAATGTCTATAAGTTCTCCAAAAATATCAATAGGTGGGGGATTATATATATTAGAAATAACAATAGATGTGTCTTGAACATCAATGCTTAAAAAATCTCCGATAATCAGTTACTCAATAATATCAAAGTATCAAAAATTAATCTAAAATCTAATTCCCAAAACCTAAAACTTAAAACCTAAAACCTATCTTCACCTTTGATATTAAACTGAGTGAGCTATTATTTACCCATACCCAACTGTTGAGCTTTTTGATATACTTTTCCTTCTGTTAACAATGAAGGTGCAATCACAACTTCAACCTCTTGCATTTGTTTGAGATTTTTTGCACCCAAAGTGCCCATACTAGTTTGTAATGCACCCAAAAGATTATGAGTACCATCATCCAATCTAGCAGGTCCAGTTAAAATTTCCTTAATAGTTCCTGTTGTACCTACATTAATACGAGTACCACGAGGTAAAACAGGGCTAGGAGTGGCCATACCCCAATGGAAACCACGTCCAGGAGCTTCGGCTGCACGAGCAATAGGAGAACCAATCATCACTGCATCTGCACCACAAGCGATACATTTGCAAATATCACCACCAGTAATAATGCCACCATCTGCAATCACAGGAATATACTTACCTGTTTCTTTTTCAAAATCATCACGAGCGGCAACACAATCAGCAACAGCTGTCGCCTGAGGTACACCAACACCTAATACACCTCGAGAAGTACAAGCAGCACCAGGCCCTATGCCGACCAAAACACCCGCTGCTCCAGCTTTCATCAAATTTAAGGTAACTTCATAAGTAACGCAATTACCAAGAATTACTGGCATAGGCATTTTTTCACAAAAATCAGCTAAATCTAAAGGTGAAATTGATTCAGGGGATAAATGATTAGTGGAAACAACAGTGGCTTGAATAAAGACGATATCTGCTCCAGCTTCTGCGACAACAGAACCAAATTTAGCAGCACCAGCAGGAGTTAAACTAACCGCCGCAATTCCTCCTTGTTTTTTTACTTCGGTAATTCTGTGAGTTATTAATTCTGCTTTTACTGGTTCGCTGTATAGTTCTTGCATTAAACCAACAAACTCAGATTTACCAACTGATGCAATACGATCTAGAATGGGTTCTGGATTTTCGTAACGAGTTTGAATTCCTTCTAGGTTAATTACTCCCATCGAACCTAATTCGGAGAGTAATACTGCCATCTTTGTATCCACAACCCCATCCATAGCACTAGCAATAATGGGAATTTTTCTCTGGATTCCACCAATGGTAGTACTAGCATCAGCTAAGCTGGGATCTAAAGTACGCATTCCGGGGACTAATGCTATTTCATCTATACCATAAGCTCTACGGGATTTTTTCTCGCGTCCAATTATAATTTCCACTGTTTTTCTTTCTACTATTAAGTTATTAGGTTAGATTATCAAATTTTGAATGATCGTGGCAATTTCGGCAATATGTGATAGAGAATATTTTTTCCCATATCTAGTAATTTGATTTGTACAATGAGACTAGATCATTTTTGCTAGTGAAGGATTAAGAAGATTTATGTTAGGTAAATTTCAAAAAAGTGAGTTGCGCATCGAAATTAAGGCAACAGAATCGAAAATTCATAGTAGTTTATTAAATCCCGAACAATTAAAACAATGGTTTTTTCCTGTACAATTTAAGGAAAATTTTGAGCAAGAACTAAAATCAGGAGATACATTTTCTTGTTATTTGGGTTTTGTTGAGATACCAAATAAGGTGGAGATTATTAATAATAACTGTTTCCGTTTAATTTTGAGTGGTGGTGTGGATGGTTATCAAGAATGGTCATGGGGTGATGGTTGGATTCAATCTCGTTTAGAAGGGGTTTCTTTGTTTCCTCTTAATTTAGCTCAAACTCTGAATTTATTACGTTTAAGAACTTGGCTCAATAGTAATTAATAATGAATAATGAATATTAGTTGTTTGGAGTTGAAGGAAAAAATGGGGTTTAAAACCTTGTCTTGCCCACGAAGTGATCCAAACAAATATTGATTTGTTAGGCTAATTGTTCAATTATTTTCTGTTCATGAGTCGTTAAATGTCGCCATTCTCCTGAAGATAATCCCTTGAGAGTTAGCTCTAATTTATTATTTATCCCGATTTTGACTCTAATTAATCTTAAGGTGGGATTGCCTACTGCTGCTGTCATTCTTTTGACTTGACGGTTACGTCCTTCGGTTAAGGTTAATTCTATCCATGCAGTGGGAATTTTTAGTCGGTGACGTATGGGAGGATTGCGAGGTGGAATATTTGGTTCTATTTTGAGCAATGTTGCGATCGCTTTTTTGGTTTTTTTTCTCTTAATCACAATCCCTTGTTCTAATTTTTTCAGGGCTTCAATGGTAGGTATATTTTCAACTTGAGACCAATAAGTACGAGGATGAGCAAAACTAGGTTCACAAAGACGATGTTTCACTCGAGGATTATCAGTCAATAAAAGTAATCCTTCGCTATCTAAGTCTAATCTACCCACTGAATAGACATTGGCAATGTTAATATAATCTTTTAATGTTTTTCTGTTAGAAGCATGGGGACTTTCATCAGTAAATTGGCATAGAACATTATAAGGTTTATAGAATAAAATATAAGTATATTTTTGATTCATCTTTAATTATTGTGATTGTCATATTTAAGATTTTTTTAACAGCCAAGATGTCTTTTAAAATTGTTAAAAATAATCAACCAAAGTGAAAATAAATAACATTTGTATAATTTAAGATTCATCTTGTATTTTATCTGAATTTACAATTTTATTTTTTCTTGAACTATCAAACTTCTCAAATATATTCTCCTCTATATAGAAAGTTGATTGATTGTTAATATTTCATTACATTAATTTTGCATTTAGCTTTTTTTTTTGTTATTTTTTTGTTTAGTAAAACTTTAATAAAAATAAAAATTCAGTGAAAATTGTCAAGGCAGATACAAATCTTAATAGACTTAAAAAGACCGTAATTCCCATAAACTTCATTAAAAAAAATAAAGGAGCTTGGAATCATCAACAATGGCTCGAATTTTGTCAAAAACTTCAGGACAAGGGTTATACACCAATTAATTTTGACGAAGTAGGACTTTTACTGGAAAGAAAAAAACTTGATTACCTGTCTAAGTCGTTTTGAAACAAGGCAATCATAAATAAGATGTCTAATGTGAATTGATTATTGAAGCTATTTTAATTTCTATATATAGACATCTCCAAAAATTGAAAACCTAATTGTAGTAAAAGTTTAAACCTAATTTATGCAAGCGATCGTCAAAAGCTTAAATGTCCGCTGTTCGTCATATGGCAAAGGACAAAGGTTAAAATCTGGACATAGCATAGCAATACTTTTAGAAATTATCAATGTCCTAATTAACTCGTTCTCTGCTATATTCTTGCTAATGTAATTTCAGAGAAAAAAATAGAGATTAAAATCTATAGTATGTCGTCTAAAAAAAGTTGATATATATATAATATAGAATTTATTTCTATTTTCGATAGGTCTATTAAATCACATAATTAAGTTTAATAAATCAGGACAATATCTTTTTAATAAATGAAGAATTAATGCTTGTTTATCAGGAAAAATAGATAGTTTATTTTTAATAATTCCTTTAATGATCGATCGAATTACATCATCAGGATTCGTTGCTAAATTTTCGGGAAAACCATCGTAATTCTGAGCTAATGTACCATAACCCTTTGATTTTATAATAGGAGTACGACTAAAGAATGGATATACAGCAGTAACTTTTACATGATAAGGCTTTGCCTCCTGATAAAGAGCTTCACTGAAACCTCTTAATCCAAATTTACTCGTGTCATAATGAGCCATTCCCGCTGTGGAAACCCAACCTGCTAGGGATGATATATTTACTATATGACCTTGTTGACGATGGATCATATCTTTGATCAATAATGTCGTTAATCGCATTGGTGACAAGAGATTAACTTGCATCAATTTTTCCCATTCATCTGTTGGTACTTCATCCATACGCCCATACAAACCAATACCGGCATTATTAATTAAAATATCAACGTCAATATTAAGAGCTTTAACTTTCTGATCAAGATTATTGCATCCTTGAATATTAGATAAATCTTCCCCAAAACAAGCGATAATTTCTCCAGTGATTATTTTCTGTTTGATAGTCATTGCTTGAGCAGATAATTCTTGTTCATCAATATCGGTAAGAATTAAACGGCTACCCGCTTGCAATAATTGTCGGGTAAATTCTCTGCCAAAACCACCATTGGCTCCCGTAATTAAAATAACAGCATTTGATAATTTAGTCATTCCAAGCTAATTATAAATTCTAAATTTTATAAAAGTCTTATTAATTCAATCACTTTAGCAATTGATCGATAACTATAGTCATCACAGTGCTTAACCTGACTTAATCTACAACCTGCCACATTCAGGATTTTAATATTATAATCATTGATAAATTTTACAATTAAAGCAGAGCTTTTTTCGATCGCAATCTCGGTGGCATCAATTAATTTATAAGGTTGATTCTTTTCAAGACAATAAAATAAAGTTTGTTGAGTACCACCTTTTAAATATTCAAAATAAATAATGACAGTACCATCACTTTGTTCAATGTTTTTGAGAGTCCGGGATAAATAATTATTATCGGATAACTCTACTAAAGGATATTTGGTCGGAATAATACCATCTTCAGCCAATCTTCCTTGAGGACAATAACTACCACAAGGAAAATTATAATCTAAAGCCGCAGATAATGCTCCGCGATCGACACCTGTTTGTCCTCCAGAAATAATTTGTTTTAAGGTCATTATTTTTGAGCAATATAATTGTCAATTAATTTTCTTTCCAGTATGCTAGAGTCTGTGTATTTTGCAAGAAAAAGTTAGATGGGTATTACTCTTAAAGTTAACCAAGATCAAATTCATCAATTAGATTTATCCCCTGTTATTTCAACTATCCAAGAATTAGAACAACGAGGAGAAATAACAACTTTAGAACAACAGCTTGTTTTTAAGATTGATTATCCTCGCCCAGAAAATGATCCTCGTGAGTTATCAGAAATACCAGAAATTAGATTGTGGTTTATTGCCTTAGATAGTTATTATCCTTGGTTACCTTTTTGTCTTAATTGGCGAGAAGGAGAGTTAGCTCGATATACAGCAATGCTTGTACCTCATCAATTTAATCGAAGTGAAGGGATTCAGTATAATAGCGAAGCCTTAGATATTTTTATTATGCATAAAACCTTTGTTCTCAATAACTGGTTAAAGCAACAAAATATCAAAAGTAATTCACGTCTCAAAGCTATGGCACAAATTTTTGGTTATGACTTAGATGATACTTTTTTTCAATTATTACCTTAAAAAAATCGAGATATTTTCATCACATATTTATACGTATGATGGGAATTAAACAAAAGGCAAAAGGGAAATAATAAAAGTTGTTGAGCTCAAAGTAATCTTTTTTATCTATCAGTATTAGAGAGTTTGCAACACTTTTGATGATCATCTTTGTCTTGGTAGATGATTGGTTTTAAACACAAAAAGGAGAAATTAGATATAAATCACCAAGAATAAAAATAATTGATCTTTAAAATAGTAAATCAATGATTATAAAATCAATTTATATTAAGAAATATAAAGGCAATTATGGCAGATCAATTAATTAGAGCAACCGCCGCCAATGGTGGTATTAGGGCAGTAGGAGTTATTACGACTAAAGCGGTACAAGAAGCACGTACAAAACATAGACTTTCTTATGTGGCAACGGCTGCCTTAGGAAGGGCTATGTCTGCGGGTTTGTTACTTGTTTCTAGTATGAAAAAACAGGGTTCACGAGTTAACCTCAAAATCAAGGGAAATGGTCCTTTACGTGGTTTGTTGGTAGATGCGGGTTTAGATGGTAGTGTGAGAGGGTATGTTGGAAATCCTGCGATCGAATTACCACCAAACAAAAAAGGTAAGTTAGATGTAGGTGGTGCAGTAGGAAAAGAAGGATTTTTATACGTTGTTCGTGATATCGGCTATGGTTATCCTTATTCAAGCACAGTAGAATTAATCTCAGGAGAAGTGGGTGATGATATTACTCATTATTTAGCAACATCTGAACAGACTCCTTCGGCTTTATTAGTAGGGGTATTTGTAGGAAAAGAAGGAGTAGTTGCTTCGGGAGGTATTTTATTGCAAGTACTACCTAAGGCAGCAGAAGATCCAACTTTAGTCGAAACTTTAGAATCCCGTGTTAGTCAATTAGAAGGCTTTACTCCTTTATTACGTCCAGGTAAAAGTCTCCATGATATTTTTACCGATTTATTGGGAGATTTTGGTTTACATATTTTCCCTGAAGTGCAAATGGTACGTTTTAATTGTAGTTGTACTTTCGATCGAATGTTAGGAGCATTGAAATTATTAGGAGTCTCAGAATTAGAAGATATGATTATCAAAGATGGCGGAGCAGAAGCAACCTGTCAATTTTGTAATGAAGTCTATCATGCAGATGTCGAACATTTGAATCGATTAATTAAAGATTTACAAGCATAGAAAAACAGATATTCAATTTCATCGAAGATAACAAAAGTTCAAAGGCAAAGAATATTTAGCGATCAGCCATCGCCTTGGACTTTCACCAAAGATTTTTCTTTTGTAAATCAACAGGAGGTTTTAAGCCAAATTTTTTATTTTTTCGATAAGGATCACAACTTCTTATCCTTATCATCCATAAAAATCTCAGAAATATCGATAATTTGACTGTAATTAAAGTTGGGTTTACTGTTTACGGATAATGATAAACTTAAACAAAATAAGCTTTACATTGATTGATAATGGCGAGAATTAACGATAATTATTTAAAACTAAAGGCAGGTTATTTATTCCCTGAAATTGCTAGACGAGTTAATGCCTTTGCTCAAGAAAATCCTGATGCCAATATTATTAAACTAGGTATTGGTGACGTTACCGAACCCTTACCTCAAGCCTGCAGAGATGCAATGACAAATGCGATCGCAGACATGGCTGATAGATCTAGTTTTAAAGGCTATGGTCCAGAACAAGGTTATCTTTGGTTAAGAGAAAAAATAGCCGTAAATGATTTCCAAAGTCGTGGCTGTGCTATATCCCCTGATGAAATCTTTATTTCCGACGGTTCTAAGTGTGATTGTGGTAATATTCTCGATATTTTTGGCAAAGATAACAAAATTGCTGTTACCGATCCTGTTTACCCTGTTTATGTAGATACAAATGTTATGGCAGGTCACACTGGTGAGGCTAATGACAAGGGCGAATACGAAGGTTTAGTTTATTTACCCATCAGTGCCAATAACGATTTGACCGCCCAATTGCCCACAGAATCAGTAGATTTAATCTACCTTTGTTTCCCCAATAATCCCACAGGTGCCACTGCAACAAAGGAATATTTGGAGTCATGGGTGAATTATGCTCAAAAGAATGATGCTATTATTCTTTTTGATGCGGCTTATGAAGCTTTTATCACTGATACTAGCTTACCTCATTCTATCTATGAAATTGAAGGTGCCAGAGAATGTGCGATCGAATTTCGCTCTTTTTCTAAAAATGCAGGATTCACAGGTACTCGTTGTGCCTTAACTGTAGTCCCTAAAACCTTAAAAGGTAAAGCCAGTGATGGTAGTGAAGTGGAATTATGGAAATTATGGAACCGTCGTCAATCCACTAAATTTAACGGTGTTTCCTATATTGTCCAAAGAGGTGCCGAAGCAGTTTATTCAGATGCAGGAAAAGCCCAGATTAATGAGTTAGTCAGTTTTTACCTCGAAAATGCCCAAATCATTCGTGAAGAACTCACCAAAGCAGGTTTAACAGTCTATGGTGGAGTTAATGCACCTTACGTGTGGGTAAAAACCCCTGAGGGTTTATCTAGTTGGGATTTCTTTGACAAACTGCTTCACCACGTTAACATAGTTGGAACTCCTGGTTCAGGTTTTGGTGCAGCAGGAGAAGGTTATTTCCGTTTAAGTGCTTTTAACAGTCGTGATAATGTTATTGAAGCTATGAAACGCATTACCACGAATATGAATTTTAATTAATTCTTTCTAAGATAGGGTGCGACCTCATTCTAATGTTTAAAGAAAAGCCATGAATATTTTGTTCTATAAGGCATTTATCAATCTATCAAATAAGACAAGACTTTAGTTGATTTTATGTTTCAATATTCTGTAAAAGCCTCTTAAATATTCGATCATAGCTCTCTATGTATCGAGTAGAGGTCTGCACCCTATGGTGGTTACAAATCATCATACCCTTAATATTTAGTTGTTCAACAACAACTACCTAATTGTTATTCACAATTTTGTGAGAAAGTTTAACTGTAATTTCATGGTGATTTCATTTTTGAGAATTATCCTAAGAGTAAAAGCATTTTGCGATCGTCTTTAGAAGTATATTGAATCATAAAAATAGGATCGAAAACTATGAAAAAAATCGATCTTCGTAAACTTTTAGCCCTTGCCATAGCTACCACAGGAGGAATAGTCGCTACTCACTTATGGCAAAAATGCAAAACCATGGATATCTCTTGGGCAAACCCTTCCAATGGTAAAACTAAGGTTTATTGGAACAAAAATGGTTTGTTAGAAGTTGATTTAACTGATGTCTATAGGCCTGTAACTATAGACAATGAAACATTTTATTTATTAACTTACAACGATCAAATTCGGGCATCTCGCTTAGAAGCCAAAGCAGGAGATAAAGTTAAAATTAAATTTACAAATAAACTCAGATAACCAACCAACTTATATTGTCATGGCTTACATATTTCTCCTCAAGGCAAAGCAGATAACATTTTTTTGAAAATAAAGCCCAACCAAACCGAAATTCATAACTCACCATTCTCTCGTTTTATAACTAGTGGTCTGTCAAAGCAATTATGTCGGATAATAAGAAAAGTAAATAAGCTAACTCCCCATAAATAATCAATGCCAGCCAAACGATATATTGTCTCATTAACAGCAGAAGAAAGAATAGCTCTGAAAACACTAACCACAACAGGTAAAGCTTCTGCTCAAAAAATCAATCATGCTCAGATTTTACTTCAAGCAGATGTCAATCAAGCAAAAGGAGGTTATACTGATCAAAAAATCAGTGAAGCATTAAATATAAGTACCAGAACGATAGAGAGAGTAAGACAGAGATTTGTGGAAGAATGTCTAGAGAATGCCCTTCACCCTCGCCCGAAAAAGTCATTAAAGCTGAAAAAAAT
>JAALKG010000124.1 GCA_011088145.1 Cyanobacteria bacterium MH1_Bin12
CTAAATTTTAACCATTGATTTTAAAGGGTTTTGAAAATTGAATAAACACAAATTCACCTTAAAAGCCCTATTCTTTCGTTTTAAGTTGCACACCGCGTTTAAACCATAATTGCCAGATTATTTTTTACTATCTCCTTATTTACCATTTTTTCGCTTATTCATAACAAGTAAAAATGGGATATTTTTTTTAATCATTTTACTGAAAAATAAAAGATCAATAAGGAGAATTTAACTAAATAAAAGCTTGACTAATTTAGCAATCTTGTCTTAGTAAGGTAACGTCTGGAGCTTTTAGACGACAATCAGAAGATCCAGCACTTAGTGCATATCCAATAGTTGCACCACCAGAAATACCTGTCATTTGTTCATCGCTTAAATTAATAATTCCTGCAGGATTTTCAGGTAATTGATTCTTCTGTTCTTGAGTTAAACTATTACGATATTCTTGATCTTTCCAAGCACGAACAATATCAAAATTAGACATTATTTTTTTCCTTTATTTGAGTTTAATTTGAGTGAACATTTTATAGACTTTTAAGTTTCAAACTTGTGTCTTTTTGATGTTCTGTAATTAGTACGCAAGTCAAAGGAAATTGGATCAAATTCAATTTATTTTTTTTCTTTAATACTTCTCAATCCCTGTAATCAAAGAAGTTATAACTTAATCTAGAAAAGCGATTAGACGATCGAAACTCAATTCAATAGCACTTATGTATTATTTTTGTTTTCAACGAAGTTATTAGCGTTACGTCGAATCATGAGGCGATCTCTCATCAGTAGTATTTTGGTTCGCATTGTTCTCTGTGATTTTTGTTAAACAAAGGTTTTGGCTTCTGTATAAATGAATAGGATTTAAATTTAAGCGAACGGTGAGACTTGAATCAAAAAGAAGTAACGAAATTATCTGTCCACCAGATTTATTCCTTATAACTAGAGAATTGTTAAGATCAGTTAAGCTAGAAATAAAGAGAAATCATAACCATAAAAAATATGATGACAATAACTAATCCTCTGTTAATTGGTGAAGGATTACCTCCTTTTGCCCAAATTAAACCAGAACATATAGTACCTGGTGTTCTGGAATTATTAAGCCAATTAGAAGCAGATTTGACCAAATTAGAAAACAATTTTAAACCTACATGGCAAGGTTTAGTTATTCGGTTAAACCAAATAGAAGAGAGATTGAGATGGACTTGGGGTATTATTGGTCATTTGATGGGGGTCAAAAATAGTGACGAATTGCGTAAAGCTTATGAAACCATTCAACCTGAATTAGTAGCATTTTCTAATCGATTTAGTCAAAGCAAATTTCTTTACGAAGGTTTTGTTGCCATTAAAAATAGTAGCCAGTGGGAAAGTTTTGAACCTGCACAGCAAAGAATTGTCGAATCTGCCATCAAAGATGCTCAATTATCTGGGGTAGCTTTTGAAGGAGAAAAAAAGGAGAAGTTTAATCAAATACAACTACAGTTAGCAGAATTATCGACTAAATTTTCTAATAACGTTTTAGATGCCACCAAAGCATTTAAATTGAAATTAACCAAAAAAGAAGAAGTAGAAGGTTTACCAGAAAGTTTATTAAGTTTAGCCGCTCAAACTGCGAGAAGCGAAACAGAAGAAGAAGCAACTTCAGAAAATGGCCCTTGGGTAATTACTTTGGATTATCCTAGTTATGTACCTTTTTTGAAATTTAGTAGCCAAAGGGATTTAAGAGAGAAAGTCTATAGAGCATTTATTTCTCGTGCTAGCGATGGGGAATTAGATAATAATCCTTTAATTACGAAAATTCTTGCTCTCAAACAAGAAAAAGCTCAACTATTAGGTTATGACAATTATGCTCAAGTTAGTTTAACTCGTAAGATGGCTGACAGCGTCGAAGCAGTTGAAGAGTTATTAGAAGAGTTACGGATAGTGAGTTATGATGCAGCCAAAAAAGAATTAGAAGAATTAAAAGAATTTGCGGGGAGTGATGATTTAAAATCTTGGGATGTGAGTTATTGGGCAGAGAAGCAAAGAGAAAGTAAGTTTAATTTTACCCAAGAGGAATTACGCCCTTATTTTTCTTTAGATAAAGTTTTAGATGGTTTATTTGGTTTAGCAAAACGTATTTTTGGCATTACTATTAACTCCGCTGATGGAGAAGCACCTGTATGGCAAGAGGATGTCAAATATTTTCAAGTACAAAATGAAGGCAATGAAGTTATTGCTCATTTTTATTTAGATGCCTATTCTCGCCCCGCAGAAAAAAGAGGTGGTGCTTGGATGGATGACTGTTTAGGTAGAGCGAGGTTTGAAATTGACGATAAATCTGTTACTCGTTTACCTGTAGCTTATTTAACTTGTAACCAAAGTCCTCCTGTGGATGGTAAGCCTAGTTTGATGACTTTCAATGAAGTTGTGACTCTTTTTCATGAGTTTGGTCATGGTTTACAGCATATGTTGACGACGATCGACTATCCTAGTGCTTCAGGTATTAATAATGTAGAATGGGATGCGGTTGAATTGCCTAGTCAGTTTATGGAGAATTGGTGTTTGGAAGAGAATACCCTCTTTGGTATGGCGAAACATTATGAAACTGATGAGACTTTACCTTATCACTATTATGAAAAGTTAGTTGCTTCTAAAAATTATATGAGTGGCTCTGGTATGCTAAGATATTTGCATTTTGCTTTACTCGATTTAGAGTTACATTCTTCTTATCAGCCTAATTCTGGGGAAAGTCATCACCAAGTGCGCGATCGCATTGCTAAAATAACTACTGTAATGCCACCTTTAGCTGAAGATCAATTCTTGTGTGCTTTTGGTCATATTTTTGCTGGTGGTTATGCCGCTGGTTACTATAGTTACAAATGGGCTGAAGTCCTTAGTGCAGATGCTTTTTCTGCTTTTGAAGATGTTGGTTTGGAGGACGAGCAAGCAGTTCAGACTGTGGGTAAACGTTTCCGTGATACTGTCTTAGGTTTAGGTGGTAGTTTATCTCCTATGGAAATATTTCAACAATTCCGTGGCAGAGAGCCAAAAACTGAGGCTTTGTTAAGACATAGTGGGTTAATAATTAATAATTAATAATTAATAATTGGGATTTTCTTGTAAAAAGCTATTGTGAAGTAGGGATGGGATTCAAGTCTTGTCTCTACTTCTACTATGATTAATATCAAAGATAAAAAAAGTATCCATGCACAGAATACCAGCGATGCCGGGGGGATGGAATCCCGATACCGAAGGTGTAATTATCATTGAACAAAATCCTGCACCGATTATCTTTTTAACCAGTGCAGATACTGATATTCAGACTGTTGCTTCGTGTCTGGAGTTTTTGCCCGATGATTTTCCCGCTATCAGAGTCGTTAATTTATTACAACTACAACAAGAATTGACGATTGACACCTATGCAGAAGATATACTAGAAAAAGCTCAGGTGATTGTCTTAAGATTGCTCGGAGGAAGAAGTTACTGGAGTTATGGTTTAGAAGTTTGTAAGGAAATAGTTAGTCAAAATAATATCTCTTTATTTATTTTACCTGGTGACGATCGTCCTGATCCAGAATTGCTGAGTAATTCTAATTTGCCGCTACAGCAAGTTAATCAACTCTGGCAGTACTTTATTGAAGGTGGTGTTGATAATTTCACCAATGCTTTTAAATATATAAGTGATATTTGCTTTGGAACTAATTTACAATCATTACCACCACAAATTGTCCCTCGTTTGGGTATATATACTTTACGGGTTGAACAATGTTCAACCCCTACTGAATATGATTACGATTCAAAAAGCAATAAAAAAGTCCCTTTTACTAAGAGGGATTTAGGGGGATTTAATCAAAATTATCAGCAAACAACTTTTTCCTTAAAAAACGAAGAATTAGACAAAGAAAATATTGAACCACAAATACAAAGTGATTATCCCCCCCAACCCCCCTTGGTAAGGGGGGAGAAAAAGGAAGAGAAAAGACACAAGGGGCAGGAAAAATCCAAGAAAAGAGAAGTTGCCATAATATTTTATCGATCGCATTTTCTATCAGGAAATACCAAACCAATTGAGGCTTTATTAATATCATTAAAAAAAGAAAATTTAAGTCCCATTGCTATTTATGTATCTTCTTTACGAGAGATAGATATTCAAACACAATTAATTAAATTATTACAAGATTACCAAATAAATTTAATTCTCAATACGACTAGTTTTTCTGTTGCCAAAATAGGACAGGAAGAAAATACAAAAATTTGGCAAGAAATTAACGTCCCTGTTTTACAAGTTATCCTAAGTGGTAGTACCGAGGAATATTGGGCAGAAAACTTTCAAGGATTGTCTCCCCGTGATGTTGCCATGAATGTGGCTTTGCCTGAAGTCGATGGCAGGATTATTACCCGTGCTATTTCTTTTAAGTCTGTCGAAAATTGGCATCCTCAATTAGAAAGCGATGTAGTTGTTTATGAACCTGTAATCGATCGAGTTGATTATATAGCTCAATTAGCTAAAAATTGGGTTAAGTTAGCTAATACTAATAACCATGAAAAAAAAGTCGCTTTAATCTTAGCCAACTATCCCAATAAAGATGGCAGAATTGCTAATGGTGTCGGTTTAGATACTCCCGCAAGTTGTATTAATATTTTGCAAGCTTTAGCTGATAATAATTATTTAGTCAACGATATTCCTGCTGATGGAGATGAGTTAATTGTTAGATTAACAGAAGGAATGACGAATGATTTAGAAATGCGATCGCAACGTAAAGTAAATCAATATTTATCTTTAGAAGAATATCAGAATTATTTTGCTACTTTACCGATACAAGTACAAGAAGCAATGATAGATAGATGGGGCGATATCGATAGTGTCAATAAAGCTGATAAAAATCAAAAAATAGATATTACAAACATTACTAATAATGATTTATTAAATCAGCATTTAACTTTAGTTAATAATAGTCCAGTCATGACAGTATCGGGAGAACAATTAGGTAATATTTTTATTGGGATTCAACCATCTAGAGGTTACGATTTAGATCCTACTTTAAATTATCATGCTCCTGATTTAGAGCCAACTCATAATTATTTAGCCTTCTATTATTGGTTAAAAGAAATATTTAAAGCTGATGTAATTATTCATGTTGGCAAGCATGGAAACTTAGAGTGGTTACCAGGTAAAAGTCTAGTTTTATCTCAGAATTGTTATCCTGAAATAACATTAGGAACAATTCCTCATTTTTATCCTTTTATTATTAATGATCCCGGGGAAGGAAGCCAAGCAAAAAGAAGAGCGAGTGCGGTAATTTTAGATCATTTAACTCCTCCTTTGACTCGTGCTGAACTATACAGCGAATTATTAGAATTAGAAGCTTTAATTGATGAGTATTATCAAGCTCAAAGTTTGAATCCCACTCGTTTGCCTACTATTAGCAACCGTATTTCTGATTTAGTCAGTAAAACTAATTTACAGCAAGATTTAGGAGTAGATGAAGTAAGTAAGGATAGTTTGACTGAATTTTTAACTGTTGCTGATGGGTATTTATGTGAGTTAAAAGAGGCACAAATAAAAGATGGATTACATATTTTTGGTGACTGTCCTCAAGATAGACAATTAGTTGATTTGATAGTAGCGATCGCTCGTTTTAGTAGTTATAATAATCTTGGTTTAATAGATAGTATTGCTAAAGATTTAAATATTGATACTAGTGATTATCAAGATAATTTAGGAGATAATTTATCAGAAGAAGAGAGAAGATATATTTTACAGCAATTAGAATTAGTTGATACCGAAAAAAAAATAGATATCAATATCAGAATTAAAGGTGATGTTATTGAATATTTAGAAAATATTGCTAGTCAATTAATTAACCAATTATTACAAAATCGATCGCATTACCAAAACAAAATTGATTTTCCCATTAATACCGACATCGTTAATAACGAAAACGAAATGATGGTAAAGACAAACCATACCGATAAACAATTAAATTGGATTAACAACCATCTGTTACCAAATTTGCAAAAAACCGAACTGGAAATCACCAACCTGATTAGGGGATTAGAAGGTCAATTTATTAGCAGTGGGGCATCAGGTGCACCCACCAGAGGCAGAAGCGATGTGCTTCCTACTGGGCATAATTTTTATTCGGTAGATATTCGCTCGATTCCCACCGAAACATCATGGGATGTAGGCAGAAAAGCAGCCGAAACAGTTATCCAAAGGTATACCCAAGAAAATGGTGAATATCCTCGTACCCTCGCTATCTCAGTTTGGGGTACATCTACTATGCGTACAGGTGGTGATGACATTGCTCAAATTATGGCATTGATGGGAGTTAAACCAGTTTGGGATGGAGTTAGTCGTCGGGTTGTAGACTTTGAAGTGATACCTCTTCAAATTTTAGGAAGACCTAGAGTTGATGTTACAGTAAGAGTATCAGGCTTTTTTCGTGACGGTTTCCCCAATATATTAGAATTATTACATAAAGCGATCGCTTTTGTCTCCAATTTGCAGGATGAAAAGGAAAATAATCCTCTAGGGATGCAAGTGGAAACCGAAAGTAACTACTGGCAAAACCAAGGCTTAGAAGAAAAAGAAGCAAGAGCAAGGGCGAGTTATCGTTTGTTTGGTTCTAAACCCGGTGCTTATGGAGCGGGATTGCAAGGATTAATTGAGTCACAAAATTGGCAGAGTGATGAAGATTTGGCAAGGGCTTATTTAAATTGGAGTAGTTATGCTTATGTGGGTAGTAAGGGAGTTTCTCAACCTGAAGCATTTGAGCAAAGATTGAAGGAGTTACAAATAGTTTTACATAACCAAGATAATCGTGAACATGACATCCTCGACTCCGATGATTATTATCAATTTCAAGGAGGAATAACGGCGGCGGTAAGACATCTGCAAGGAGAAAATCCAACGGTTTATTTTGGGGATAATTCCCAGCCAAGTAACCCCAAGGTGAGACAACTACAAGAAGAAATAGCAAGAGTTTATCGTAGTCGAGTAATTAATCCGAAATGGATAGAAGGGGTGATGCGACATGGGTATAAAGGGGCGTTTGAGATGAGTGCCACGGTGGATTATTTGTTTGCTTATTCGGCTACCACAAAAACAGTGCCTGATTTTATGTATAAAGGGATTGTGGATAATTATTTATTGAATCAAGAGGTACATGATTTTATCCAACAGAAGAACCCGTGGGCATTGCGAGACATAGCTGAAAGGTTAATCGAAGCTTCGCAACGGGGTTTATGGCAAAATGTTGATCAACAGAGGATTGATCAATTAAGAGCTATTTTACATGAAGCTGAGGGTGCGATCGAATAATAATATTTTCGTCTATTTTTTTATTCCCCCTTCAAAGGGAATTTTCTTTTATTTCCCCCTTTCAAAGGGCTTACAAGGGTAGGTTTTTTACAAACTAGTACATAGTTCGATCGCTACTACTGAGAAATATTTACACGCTAAACCTGATGACTCCTCTGGAATGTATCTGTTTTGAATGATGAATGCTGAATTATGAGTTATGAAAATAACTTGAAATCATTTCAAACTTGTTGAAGTAGTATCACCTAACTTTAGTCTGGATGCTCATATATTAAATTGATTGTTAATCATTAGACCTCTCCAAAAAAATCATATCCCTTTCATAGCTTAGCTTTAAACTCTATAT
>JAALKG010000125.1 GCA_011088145.1 Cyanobacteria bacterium MH1_Bin12
ACCGTGATTCATCCCATGGGCATAGCCGTGGGTCTTCTCAAGGAACACAGATAAAGACTTTATGTTTATAAAAAGGGAATATTTTTCCAAAAAATAACGACATACTGAATATTTTATTGTCAATTGTCCATTGTTAATTATCAATTGTCAGAATTAGCTTGTTTTTTACTCGCTTCTATTCCTGCTTTGATAGCAACTTGAAGACGTTGTAAGGTTTGTTGATATTTTTTTGCGGTAGAGAAAGAAAGATTACGGGTATGAATTTGTAGAGTAGAAGATAAATCTTTCATCATGTCAGGTAAAGCTTGAGATGTTTTACATAAAATTTTACGAGTAGCGGCTGCACTACGAGGATGAAAAATCAAAGTGACAATAGTTGTCAGACTACTAGTGATTAAAAAAATAATCACAAAATTATTATTTTGTTGTTCATCACTCATAACTAAATATTTTTTGTTTATTACACAATCAAGCTTATGGATAAATAATTATCAATTATTTGGTCATGTTTATAATTTTACAAGAGTGTCTAATAACATAGGTGGTAATTGTCGCATAATTTTACCTTTTTCTCGATCGATTCCCACTAAAGTCACACGTCCACTAACATAAGTGGTAGAACCTCGCCAATTAGTAATCTGATAATCCCAATAGATTCTTACTCCTTGAATGTTATTCATCCTCGTTTTGACGATCGCTTGTTCTCCCATTTTAAGAGATTGATGATAACGAATATTAACCTCAACTACAGGTAATTCATAACCTAACTTAACGAAATTACCATAGTCTAATCCTAAAGACCGTAAACATTCAACTCTGGCCTCTTCCATCCATGATAAATAAGTTCCATGCCAAACGATTCCACCATAATCTGTATGATGAGGGTGAACTACCACAGGATATTCAAACCATTTTTCTGTAGTTGCATGGAGACTCTCATCTAATTCAATCTCCATATTTGGGGGTAATTGAGGATTCTCTGCTTCAGACAATTAACTTCTCCTAAATTGTTCAACAGCAAATATCTTGAACCATTATTTTATCATAATAATTTCTGACAGTAGAGGTAAAAATAATTCTGTCTATATTCTGAAATTTAATTTCTGTTTTCCGAATGAATATCAACTTTTCTATAGCATAGTTAGTAGATTGTTTTTGCATCTTCTTTATCTTGATAATTCAGCTTTTTCAGCAAAGCCTAATGGTTTATCAATGTTGTTGTGAGGGATAAAAGTCATGGTTTCATTGACAATTGATAACTGACCATTGACAATTAATTAGAAGATGGCATCTTTATGTTTGCTTATAAACGGGGGCTTATCTTTAAAATAAAAGTTTTTTTCAGATAATGATTAATGACGATCGCAATATCCTCGATATTTTAACCCTTCATGCTACCGAAAAACCTAATCAAGTAGCTTATTTTTTCCTTGAAGACGGTTCCAATATTAAACAGACATTGACTTATCTACAGTTGCAAAATAAAGCCAAACAAATTGCTTCTTATTTACAATTGATCGCATGTAGAGGCGAACGTGCTATATTACTTTATCCTTCAGGATTAGAATTTATTACCGCCTTTTTTGCATGTCTCTATGCCCGAATTATTGCCGTACCTGCATATCCCCCACGCCCCAATCGCTCTCTTAATAGAATCAAATCGATCGTCAATAATGCTCAACCCAAAGTATTATTAACCACAGAATCAATTTTAAGTAACTTAGAAAAACGAATTACAGAAATTGAACAATTAAAAACTTTACATCGGTGTGCAACAGATAATCTCGAAAATTATTTCGGTAATTACGAGCAAAAAACTATTATTGAAAATAAAGATATTGCTTTTTTACAATATACCTCTGGCTCAACAGGAAATCCCAGAGGAGTGATCATTAGTCATGGTAATTTATTAGATAATCAAAAAATGATCCAACAAGCTTTTGGACATCACGATCATACTATTGGTATTGGATGGTTACCCTTATATCATGATATGGGATTAATCGGCAATATTTTACAACCCTTGTACTTAGGTTTCCCCTTCTACTTTATGTCCCCATTAACCTTCTTACATCGTCCTTTACGTTGGTTACAAGCAATATCGAAATATCAATGCACCAGTAGTGGTGCACCCAATTTCGCCTACGACTTATGCTTGCAAAGAATTAAACCAGAACAAAGAGACGAACTTGATTTGAGCAGTTGGACTGTTGCTTTTAATGGTGCAGAAAGAGTACGAACAGAAACATTACAATCATTCGCTAATTATTTTCACCCTTGTGGTTTTCGGGAAGAAGCTTTTTATCCTTGTTATGGTTTAGCTGAAGCAACCTTATTTGTAACAGGAGGAAAAAAAGATCAAAAACCCCTTGTCGCTAACCTCGAAAGTTCAGCTTTACAACAAAATCACGTTATTCATGTTAACACTTTAGATAGTCAACAAATTGTCAGTTGTGGTGAACCTTGGTTAGGCTCAAAAGTAATTATTACTAATCCAGACACTTTAACTCAATTATCTGAAAATAAAATCGGTGAGATTTGGGTTCAAAGTAATTCTGTCGCTCAAGGTTATTGGCAATGTGCAGAAGAAACCCAACGAACCTTTCATGGTTGTTTAACAAATAAACCAGAAAACCCATTTATGCGTACAGGGGATTTAGGCTTTATTCAAGATGGGCAATTGTTTGTTACTGGTCGTTTAAAAGATATTATCATCATCGATGGGAGAAATTATTATCCCCAAGATGTAGAGTTAACTATTTCCAACTCTCACCCCAGTCTAAAATCTTGTTGGGGTGCAGCTTTTACCGTCGAAATAGAAAACGAGGAAAAATTAGTATGTATCCAAGAAGTAAAACGAACTCATCAAAGAAATCTTAATGTGGATGAGACTAGCAAAAATATTCGTCAGGCCGTAATTCAAGAACATGAATTGCAAATATATCGTCTAGTTCTAGTTAAAACTGGTATCATTCCTCGAACCTCTAGTGGAAAAGTACAGCGTTATCTTTGTCAACAAAAATTTATTGATGGTAGTTTAAAGCCATATTTTCACTAAATTAAGTTCAGAACTTACGCATTTCATCTAAATATAAAGCGGGCAACATCCATCCATTTATCTCAAATTAATGGATTAATGGATAAAGTTGTTAATGTACTTTGTCTGAGCAAAAATCAGACAGCGTTACAAGGCAAGAAACAATTACAGGACTAATAGGTTACGCCCATTACAGTGAACTAACTGGTTTTATTTCTTCAATTCAAGAGGAGATTAAAACTTCTATCAGAGATTAATTTCATCTTAGAGGTTGTAAATATTATCTAAGCTAGTTAGGAAAGGAACTGCTGAATAAATAAAAAGACGATCTTGGTAAAAGTTTTAGTAATTCTCAATTCTAATAATTTCTGCCCTCACAATTGCACTTTTTCAGTGAATTTTATATATTAATATGATAATTTTTGAAGCGAAAGATTAGCTGCTTCTTTGACTTGTGGATGAGAATCTTTGGCTAAAAATCGTAAAGCAGAAATACTTTTAGGTTGATTAAAATTACCCAATGATTCAGCTAATCTTTGTCTGATTAACCAATCTTCTGATTGGGCAAAAGCTAATATATCGTTTACACAATCTTCAGCTTTTATTTCACCTAAGGCGGAAATCGCAGCTTGTTGTAAGACTATTTCCTCGCTTTCTAAGGCTTTTAGCAAAACTTCTTTGGCACGAATATCTCCTAAGTTACCCAACGAAACAATGGAACTAAATCTAACTAACCATTGAGTGTCTTCATAAAATGCTCTAATCAGAGGCTCAAATCCCCTAATATCTTTTAAGTATCCCAAAGCACCAGCAGCATCAGCACGAATACCATAATCTGGATCTGTTTCTAACAATTTGACTAGAATTGGCAAGCATTCTTCAGTTTCTTGAACTCCTAAAGCAAAAATTGCCATCGATCGAACTGGTATAATTTCATCATTGAGAACTTTTTTAATTAAGGGAACAGCATCGTAGGGATCAACGTCTCTTAACAAGACTAAAGCGAGTAGTCTATCTTTAGAATTACTACTTTCTAATTGATTAGATATTTCGGTTAGATTGACATTGCTCATAATGGACTTAATACGTCTTAATACTTATTTATTATAAGTGATTTGTCTATTGACCATTCATAAACAGTTACTAAGGACATTTCCATGAAAAAAAGTAGCACAATTATGCCCCCTAAATCGTCCAAGTTTGAGGGACTTATCTTTAAAAATTGGTATTTTCATTTTCCGCAAATCCTCTAAGCAATTAACAAGTATCTTTGTGGTTGAATTCTCTCGAAGGCAAAATTTTCAATAGTGCAATGACCAATTATTCATTAACAATAAAACTATCATTGTCAAAAATAAAACCATTAAACCCATAACACTACCCAATGGTTGATCTTTTTTGCCCACTAACCAGTCTAAAAAATCAGGATTGTAACTATAAAGGTCAAAAGTGTCTACACAGGCAAGAATCAAAACCCAACCACTATGTAAACCGATTGCTAATCCTAAGTTACCATTATTAAAAATACAAGCATAAAAAAGCACTAACCCCATTAACCATAAACCAGGCAATTGCGGAATCGTGTTTTTTTGTTCCCAAATTAAATGTAATAAGGCAAAAATTGCACTAGAAATTATCGCTGTTATCCAAATAGAATAATCAACTCTTAAAAAATAGACGATGATACCACGAAAAACGAATTCTTCGATCGAGCCAATCATAAAGCTGACTACGAACAAAGAAATAACAGTTATGACAAAGTCGAAGTTAAAAATTGGCTTATCTTTCCATATCAACCAATTCATAGCCCATTGGGTACCATAGACACACAAAAGACTGGCAATACTCAAACAGTAACCAAATAAGATAGACTGAAAGGGACTAGCTTGCCAAATAATTCCGATGTCTTGTAATGAGATCTTCTCTACTTTTATTACTACCCAAGCCAAAATAGGAGTAATAGAGTAGAGAGAAAGAATTAAAGTTAGTTTAGTTATATTTGGATTTGGTGCGGATTTCTGCCATTTATTGAACCACAAAATGGGCAAGACAATGGGTAACCAGATAACCGCCCAACTTATCAAAAAAATGGTAATTTTACCCAAAGAATTGATATTTTTGAAGGTATGAATCAGAAAGTCAATGTCAAAATTGAGCATAGATAGCCACAAACTTAATTATTGATAAATAATCATCATTTTATCTTGACTTTCAAAACTTTTTGGCAAAGATATTCCTTATTTAATACTTATTCTTCTTCTAATTGTCTTAAATGAATATGCTTGTAACCTAATTTGATTTCAAATTCATCACCTGGTTTCAGTCCCATTTTTTCTGTGTAACTAGAACCAATTACGATCTGATTATTTTTATGTACACTCACGCGAAAGGTCGCTTCACGACCACGACCATCCTTAGTTCTTTCGGGATCAAGAGGAACACCTTTTGCGGCTAATACAGCATCATAAAAAGCAGTTAAATTAACACGCTCCTTACCATTTTTTCCTATTGTATAATATCCACATTCTTTTGCCCGTTGGCGACGAGGAATATCTGATAACTCTTTAACTTTTTGTAAAAGAACTTTACCTTCTAAAGGAGTAGGTGTTACTTCACTCATATTCAATTTATTCCTTTTTTATTACTTTTATTTGTTCTATTGTTTTATCATAACAAAAAAGATTCATTAAATCATCATTTAAAAATTTTTTTTCTCTGGATTATTAATAATTTACCAAATTAAGTTACGTTTTTCTTAAAATAGTTCACTTATAAAATAGTTAATGATTATTATCCTTTACTCATGAGTGATAAATAATGACATAAAAAGTCAATTACTCTAATTAATTTCATTTTTTTTACAAAACTTAAGCAATCTTACCTTGTCACTCCTAAACGAACAAAGGACAATATAAATAAGTTTAAGAATAATTTAAATACTTGCTATGAAAGTTACCTTTAAAATTCTACGTCAAAAACCGAATATATCACCAAAATTTCAAAGTTATACTATAGACGTGAATCCGACGAATACTATTTTAGAATGTTTAAATAAGATTAAGTGGGAAATAGATGGTAGCGTGGCTTTTCGGAAAAATTGTCGTAATACAATTTGTGGTAGTTGTGCCATGAAAATTAACGGTCGTTCTGCTTTAGCTTGTAAGCAAAATATTCACCAGGAGTTAGACAAAATTGATATTAAAGAGGAAAAAACTGTTCCAGAAATAATTATTTCTCCTTTAAATAATCTACCTGTATTAAAAGATTTAGTGGTAGATATGAATAATTTTTGGAATGATTTGGAAGCCATTGAACCTTATGTTAGTAGTCAAGCAAGAAATATCCCTGAAAGGGAGTTTTTACAAACACCAGAAGAAAGAAAATTACTAGAGGAAACTGGTAATTGTATTATGTGTGGTGCTTGTTATTCTGAATGTAATGCGAAAGAAGTAAATACTAATTTTGTGGGACCTCATGCTTTAGCGAAAAGTTATCGTTTAGTTGCTGATTCACGAGATACTAATGAGGACAGTAGACTAACACAATATAATGATATTAATCAAGGAGTTTGGGGATGTACTCGTTGTTATTTATGTAATGAAGTTTGCCCTATGGAAGTTGCACCTTTAGATCAAATTAGTAAAATCAAGGGAATGATTTTAGCTAAACAAGATATTGAATCTAGTCGTGCAATTCGTCATCGTAAAGTTTTAATTGACTTAGTCAAAAAGGATGGTTGGCTAGATGAACGTAAATTTGGTCTGATGGTGGTAGGTAATTATTTTCGTGATTTACAGGGTTTGCTTAGCATTGCACCTTTAGGTTTGCGATTACTAGCTAATGGCAAGTTTCCTTTTTCTTTTGAGCCTTCTGAGGGAGTCGCAGAAGTTAGAGGTATCATTAATGCTGTGCAAAAAGAATCGAGTTGATCAAGATTGACAACCAATAAAGTGTGGTGCTTAGAAATCCACTGTCGTACTTTATATAAAACTATACCATGACGATCGCTTTGTGTAGACTTTTTCTCAAACGAGAAATATAGTAGATTTTCTAGTGTATTCATCTATTTCTAAGGTTGAGAATCAAGGAAGGATAATTGCACCAAATCTTGAAGATTTTTGATATTTAAATCTCCTACCAAATAACCAATACCTCGATGGAGATGTAATCTAAATTGTTGGTTAAGAGTTTCATTATCTGTTGGTAAACCATTTTTTTTACATCTCACCATGAGTGCTAATAGTAAAATATCAGCCATTTCACCTCCAAAGGTTTGCCAATTCATTTCTAAATTACTATCTTGGGGAATCCGGTAGGGTGCAGGATTACCTGATTCAGCTAAAGAACGACAAAATGCCCAACGACATAATATATTCCAATTCTCGATTTTAGTAATTTTTTTCAATCTAATTAATTGTTCTTTTCCTTTTTGAGATAGTTTAATTCTTTCAATGGGTAAAGTCATCAGGGCTTTCTCATAAAAATTGGATCCCCTTTTGGGGTAGGATAGCAGGTTG
>JAALKG010000006.1 GCA_011088145.1 Cyanobacteria bacterium MH1_Bin12
TCATCAGATAATGACCAACCTGAAGTTTTATATTCCACAGAACGACTATTCTTCTAAAAACAATTACAACAGATGTAATCTTTATACTAAGAGCAAATTTTGATGATCTGTTTGTTAGACATTGTCAGATAAGTCATAATCTGATCAAATAATTGAATATTCTTTGTTCTTGACCCTAACTCAAGTTGCTTCTTTGCCGAGTATAATTGTTACTGTGGAACTGCTGATTTCTTTTAGAGGGATAAATCGATGATTGAAATGAAAGTAGCTGCGATCGCTTTAGATGCCATTTCTCGTAGCCCAATAATACTTTTAAAAGATGCTACTGAACGACGCGCTTTACCAATATACGTGACACAAGAACAAGCTCGATCGATCATAGGAGTATTAGAACGACAGGAATCTCCACGACCCCTAACCCACGATCTGATGGTTAATATCTTTAATGTCTGGGAAATGAAATTAGATAAAGTTGTCATTAATTCCATTGAAAATCATACTTTTTATGCTGTTTTGTGTATGAAGTGCGGAGATAAAGAAAAAAATATCGATTCTCGTCCCAGTGATGCGATCGCAATTGCACTACGGGTAGGTTGCCCAATTTGGGTAATGGAAGAAGTATTAGTCGATGCCTCCATTCCTGTTGACTCAGAAGCTGATAAAGAAGAAATGGATGCTTTTCATGATTTTGTCTCAGATTTAAGCCCCCAAGAATTGATTCGTCGTGGGAAAAAAAAGAATAACGAATCTTAAATTTGAAACTCCGAATTATATTTTCAATAATTGTTAATTGTTTAAATATTCTTCAGATAAAAGTAAATGTTTATCCTTAATAACAGGAGCATTCTTTTCTAAAGAAAAATCCCGATATTTTACTTTTAAATCTTGTAAACTAATAGTCATAATCGATGCAACTTGAGGTCTTTTTTTGCTGTCAAAATCAGGAACCCAAAGATAACTAATTTTTGGTTCAGTAAAATAAAAACGGACCAAATTAGCAGATTCCATTCGACCAATTGTTCTACTCGCACAACCTTCATATAAACGTAATAAACTGGGCAAATAATTTAACATTTTGATATGAATTAAAAAACTTTTTTCAAATGTTTTACCCATATCTATTTCTTGGCAAATTTGTCTAATAATATTTAAATTACCGACTGAAATTAGCATTTCATCGGCGAGAAAACAGGCAGCTTGATAACTACCAAATAGTCTTTTAATATCATTTTTTAATAAAAGCGGTAATTGCCTAACACTAGGTCTTTCCCCGAAACGACTGAGGGCTAAATACATTAAAATGTCTTGCCTACGTTGATCAGCTATTTGATCCCATTCTTTTTCTTGGGTGACTTGCAATATAGTTTTAAACGCTTGTTTAAAACTTCTAAATTCGATTCTAATCGCTTCTTCTTCAGGTAATTCTCCTTTGATTGGTAATCTTCCTCTTTCACGATAAAAATCCATTAATGGAGTTAAAATCGATTGATAATCAGCAAATTTTTTAACAGGTGTGAGGATGCGTGGCGATCGCATTCTAGAATGAAAACGAGAGGCACGAAAATTATTCGCTTTATCCCGATTTCTAAACACTAAAAAAACACCTAATCCAATGGGAATGGCTTCTTCTTTTAATACTTGTTCAATATATATTTTTAACTCTTCTTGTTCATAATATTTTTGAAAGGTATTTCTCTGGGTAATAACCCCATCTCCATAGGCAAGATAACCCCTTTGACGATCGTCAATCAAGACTTGGGCAGAAACAATGAGAATATCAAGAGTTAATGACCAAGCTTTCATTAAAGCCTCTCTTCTTTCGGCGACATTTTCAATTACATTAATGATGTAACCTAAATTGACAACATCCGCATTTTCCCAAGAAGTCTCAGGAGAATAATGAGGATCCCAACCACGACTTTTATAACCATTTTCTGCCATTATTTTTAGATCTGAACCGTGACCACACCCGTAGTCAAAAAAACTTGTTTGAGGAGTGAATAAACCTGCTTCTAAAGCTAGTCTGACAGGACGAGAAAGGCTATTTCTAGTAATTGCAGCACGGTGACGTTCAATGTCAATAAATTCTTGAGGGTTATTAGCCAAATTACAAGCTAAAAAATGATCAACAAAATGTAAGCAATGATCATTTAACAATTGCTGCCATTCCTTCTGTGTACCAATATAACGAGGATTATCTAACAGACCTAATTTTTCTTCAGTAGTTGTTAGATGAGAAAATTTTTGATAATCAGCATAATCTTGATTAACACAAGTTTCTTTTCTATGTAAAATAGGTGGATTTTCTGATTGAGTATAATCGATCGTCTTTGTTGTCAAATCTTGAACATTAACAACGAGACTTTTACTTAAAATAGGATGAGGATTATCATCAAAATGAGGATAAGAAAGATAGGAGATTTTTTCTTCTTGTAAATTAAATTTAACTAGATTAAAATCGACATCATTTTGAATAATCTTTCTGGCTTTTTTTTCATATTTTTGAATTAGTGGTTCTAAATATTTTAATCCTGAAATATGAACATAAAGATTATTCGGTAAATGTTTACCGATGGTACTTTGATGCATTAGTAACGATATTTGCTCAAAGTGATTATCCATATTTGCAATCGTCGTTTTTTTTTTTTGATTGGTTTTATTTTCTGTATAGAATTTTAAGTTAAAATGGTAACTTATTGCCTAATATCCCGCCAATTGTAAAAGCACATAAATTAAAATGCCCTATCCTAGAACTGTCAGCACAATAGTCGCTATCATACTCGCCATGTTTATGATTATTTTAGGTGGACTATATTTTACACTGTGCTTTGGAGTTCTGATTTTTCTAGCACAATTAGAATATTTTCGTTTGGTAAAAGCCAAAGGTATTGAACCCGCAGTAAAAACTACTCTGATTGTATCGCAATTATTACTTATTACCGCTACTTATGTCCCCTCTCTAACAGATGCAACTTTTGCTTTAGCAGGGGCATTAATTTGTTTTGATCTCCTTTTTCAACCTAAATTAGCGACGATCGCTGACGTGTCTAGTTCTATACTAGGTTTATTCTACGTTGGTTACTTGCCCAGTTATTGGATTCGCCTAAGAGTCAGCTTAGATCAAAATGGTGCTTATGCTCAAACGATACCAAATATTCATAATTTGCCTTTTGATGGTTATTTTCCTACTAATATTCTCAATTTTCATGACTTTCCCGATGCCTTAAAAATAACTTTCATCGCTATGGCTTGTATTTGGGCAGCGGATATCGGTGCTTATTTAATTGGTAAGAATTTTGGTAAAACGAAATTATCTCATATTAGTCCCAAAAAAACGGTAGAAGGTTCATTATTCGGCTTCAGTGGCAGTATGTTGGTTGGTGTCTTCGGTGCATGGTTGCTTAATTGGGATTATTGGATTTTAAACGGTTTGCTATTAGGTTTACTCATCGGGGTGGTTAGTTTATTGGGAGACTTGATGGAATCGATGATGAAAAGAGATGCAGGAGTTAAAGATTCTGGAGAGCTGATACCTGGTCATGGTGGTATACTCGATCGCATTGATAGTTACGTTTTTACTGCTCCTTTAGTCTATTATTTTGTAACTTTATTCTTACCCCTAGTCTCTTCTTTTCACTCTAATTTATAAAAATTAGCAGAAAACGAGTGGATTAGGACAGTGATAATTTTTGAAACTATTGCTGTGTTGAAATTTGAACCTTTGTCCTTTGTCCTTCGATTGACTAAATATTGGAATAGTTTTGATAATATTTTTGGTCGTTAGAATAGAAATATTATTTCTAATACACAAGCAAAGCGATCGCATTTATTCTCAATTCTCAACTCTCAATTCTCAATTGTTAACCTAGCTCTTATAATTAATTATCAATTATCAATTATTAATGATCAATTAACTGTACTATGCTCAAAATCGAACTACCCCAGATACCCTCTTCTGCTTGGCAATGTGAAATTGGTAAACAATGGGCTAATCCTTATACTACACGCTACGCTAGTAATTTGGATGATGGTCCTAATCATGGTATGCCCTTAGGAGGTTTTGGTGGTGGTTGCATTGGTAGAGGAGTTAATGGTGACTTTAACCTCTGGCATATTGATGGTGGAAACCATACCTTTAAAACCCTACCCGCTTGTCAATTTAGTGTTTTTGAACAAATAGAAGGAGAAACACCTCAAGTTTATGCCATGAGTACAACACCTCCCGAGGACGTTAGCCTGTCTAGTTGGGCTTGGTATCCCGAAGGCAAAGGTACTTATTCGGCTTTATATCCTCGCAGTTGGTTTGATTATCAAGGTGTTTTTAAATCCCATATCATTTGTGAACAATTTTCTCCTATCTGGGCAGGTAGTTATCAAGAAGCCAGTTATCCTTTAGCCACTTTTCAATGGACTGTTCACAATCCTACTGACAAAGAAATTACCATCAGTATCATGTTATCTTGGCAAAATGTTGTTGGTTGGTTTACCAATGCTATTAAATCTCCTGATGTGAAAGTTCGTGACGATGGTAGCCCCGAATATGAATATCAACCTCGGTTAGGAGATAGTACAGGAAATCTTAATCAATTAATTACCGATAATTTCCGTGTTGGCTTTTTATTCGATCGCATTCGTATGGGTGAGCAACCCTCTGAAAGTGAAGGACAATGGTCGATCGCAAGTGTGACGAATCCAGCCTTTGAAGTATTTTACCACGGTCGTTGGAATCCTCAAGGAGATGGTAGCCAATTATGGGATCATTTTGCCAACAATGGTACTCTGGGTGACCATCAAGATGAAACTCCTGCCAAACCCGGCGAACAAATCGCCTCCGCAATGACCATTAGATTTACTGTTAAACCAGGAAAAACCAAGAAAATACCCTTTATTTTGGCATGGGATTTTCCTATAACCGAATTTGCTCAAGGAATCGAATATTATCGCCGTTATACAGACTTTTTTGGTAGAAATGGGAAAAACGCATGGTCGATGGTCAGAACAGCCCTGAAACATCATGATATGTGGCGCGATCGCATTATTCAATGGCAGACTCCTATACTCCAACGTCCCGATTTACCAGATTGGTTCAAAATGGCTTTGTTTAACGAGTTGTACCTCTTGTCACAAGGTTGTAGTTTATGGACAGCAGCCACAGAAAATGATCCCGTGGGACAATTTGCCGTCACCGAATGTATAGATTACCGATGGTATGAAAGTTTAGATGTACGATTATACGGTTCATTCGGTATGATTCTTTTATGGCCACGCCTCGATAAATCGATTATGGAAGCTTTCAGCAAAGCGATTCCTAAAAGTGATGATACCCCCAGAATTATTGGTTATAATCGAGCAAAAGCGATTAGAAAAGCTAAAGGTGCAACTCCCCATGATTTAGGCGCACCGAATGAACATCCTTGGGAGAAGACTAACTATACCAGTTATCAAGATTGCAATTTATGGAAAGATTTAGGTTGTGATTTTGTCTTGCAAGTATATCGAGATTATCTGTTTACAGGTAGTCGAGATCAGCATTTTTTGTGGGAATGTTGGGATAGTGTGGTGGAAACTGTTCATTATGTCAAAGCTTTTGACTTGGATGGAGATAGTATTCCCGAAAATTCAGGTGCGCCAGACCAAACTTTTGATGATTGGAAATTGAAAGGGATTAGTGCTTATTGTGGTGCTTTATGGATTGCGTCTTTAGAAGCAGCGATCGCAATAGGTAATATTTTAGCCGATAATCCACCGATGGATCCTGCTTTCCAATCAGATGATTATCCCCATGATATCAAAAATGCGATCGCTACTTTTAGTCAATGGTTAAATCAATCCAGAGCAATTTATCACGACACCTTGTGGAATGGAGAATACTATCGTCTTGACAGTGAAACTGATACAGATGTGGTTATGGCAGACCAACTTTCAGGACAGTTTTACGCTCAAATATTAGGTTTGCCAAACGTGGTAGAAAAAGAATATGTAAAATCCACCTTAGCTAAAGTTTATGACGCTTGTTATCTCAAATTCCATGATGGTAAATTCGGTATTGCCAATGGTTTAAAGCCCGATGGTAGTCCGATGAAAGCTGATGATACTCATCCTTTAGAAGTATGGACAGGAATTAATTATGGCATTGTTGCTTTTATGATTATCAATGACATGAAGGATGAAGGTATGCAAATTGCCGAAACCGTGGTGAAGCAAGTATACGAAAATGGGTTACAATTCCGTACCCCCGAAGCGATAACTTCTGTCGGTACTTTCCGTGTCACTCATTATCTACGAGCGATGGCTATTTGGGCTATTTATCATGTTTTAAGCTAGATAAGCGGAGAACGGGTTGATTATTGATTAGGACATTGATGACGTCTAAAAGTATCGCTATGTCGAGATTTTAACCTTTGTCTTTTGTCCTTAACAGTAATCAGTGAATCGTACTTAAACAGGAGAAAAACAACTAGACGAAGGAGAAGAACTAATCTATGAAGAGTGATTAATGAGTTGTTGGGTTACGTTAATACTTTATGTATCGGTTATATTTCAAGACTTTCAAGGCTTAAACAAGGAAAGCGATCGCACTAAAAAGTCATCGGCGTTATTAATTTTGATGGTAGTTTATCGGAACAAAATTCCCTTGGCTGGTTAAAGTTTGTAAAAATATAATGTGATTAAAAATATAAAATGAAATTTTTCTTTTCTTCGGCGAGGAAAGTATTACCTTATCTGTTTTGGGGTTTGATAGGTGGTTTGTTGATGGGCTTAGCTGTTGCACCAGCTAACTTGTGGTTTTGTGCATGGATAGCGGTAATTCCTTTGTGGATAGCTGTTTCTCAGTCTTTGCCTATTGCCTTGTTAACAGCTTTTGTTTGGGGATGCAGTTATCACGGTTTAGCCTTATTTTGGATTACAGGTATACATCCGATGACTTGGATAGGTGTACCATGGTGGAATAGTCTTTTTATCGCTTTATTTTGTTGGCTATTTGTTACTGCTTGGGGAGCAACTTTAGTGGTAATTTGGGCTTATCTTTATAATACTTTTATTCATAATAAAAAACATCAAATAATTTTTTTAACCTCACCTGTAGTTAAAATTATCTTAGCCGTCAGTCTATGGTGTTTATTAGAACAATTATGGAGTTTAACTCCTTTATGGTGGACTTCCCTTTCTTTTACACAAAGTCCTCATAACTTATCGATTTTGCAATTGTTAAAGTTTTCTGGAACAACAACTATTACAGGATTAATTTTGTTAGTTAACTTTTTATTGGCAGAAGCTTATGTTAATTATAATAATCTTCAATCAATTATTAAAGATAAAAATAATCTAAATAAGTCTAAATTTTCTCAATTTACTCACTATTTTGTTTTAGCGATCATCATTTTAGTTTCCACTCATCTAATAGGATTTAACTTATATAAATCTGAAATTATTAATGATACTAATAAACAAATTAAAATTGGTTTAATTCAAGGAAATATTCCTAATGAGATTAAATTATATGATCCCGGATTAGAAACTGCGATCGACAATTATAGTAAAGGATATCAAGATTTAGCCAAACAAAACGTAGATGTTGTTTTGACTCCTGAAACCGCCTTACCTTTCTTTTATAAAGAGATAGAAAATACTAGTTTTTATTCTTTAATTGAAGAGCAACAAATACCAATTTTTTTAGGTGCATTTAAACGTCTCGATCGTCTTAGTTATAAAAATAGTTTATTTATGATTAATGACCAAGGTAAAATTATTAGTAGTTATGACAAAATAAAACTAGTTCCCTTAGGTGAATATATTCCTTTCAACGAAATTTTAGGCGACTTTATTTCTCGTCTTTCTCCCCTCGATACTTACTTGATTCCCGGAGATAAAAACCAAATTTTAACCACTGATTTTGGTCAAGTTATTGCTAGTATTTGTTATGATTCTGCTTTCAGTGAAATCTTTCGTCAACAAGCCTTACAAGGTGGAGAATTTATTGTCACCGCTTCAAATAATGCTCATTATAGTAAAGTAATGCCTGCCCAACATCACGCTCAGGATATCATGCGTGCCATCGAAACTGATAAATGGATGGCAAGAGCGACAAATACAGGCTACAGTGCGATCGTCGATCCCCATGGTAACACAATCTGGATTTCGGACATCGATCAATATCAAATCCATGCAGATACTATTTATCGTCGTGACAATTTTACTATTTATGTAACTAAAGGCGATCGATTAATTCAGTTATTTATGATATTTATTCTAATTTATATAGCCATTATTTTTATTCAATGGAATTATCTTAATTAATTAACTAAAAATCATTTATACCCGAATTACTATATTTACTTACATAAAATCTTTATATTTAAGATAAATAGAAAAGCTAGGTATTTTTTGGTTAAAATTATGAGAAATATTATATTGATGAGCAGGATATTCTTCTTTTAATTCCATTAAAATTGGATAATGTTGATACCATTGTTGTAATAATGTTAATAACTGTTTAAAACGAAAATTTATATGATCATAGCGATAAGATAAAGCAATATATTGAATAATTAGTAATCTTATGCTTTTTCAAAAACTTTAATAATTTTAATCCTAGTTTCTGTTTAAGAATTGATTGTAATGCTTGATTATAAGAAATAAGAGCCTCCTTCGTCGGTTCATTTCTCGTATCGAAGATAAGTCTTTTAATTTCATTTTGGATTGACTTACGTATAGCTTTTCGTTCACAATCACTATTTAATTGTTCTTCAACAAACTTATATAATCTAACTTGAGTTTTACCTCCAAAATCTAATTCTACACGGGAAAGAATATGGAGATGTTTAATATTTCTGGTTGTCAAGTCACAAATTTCGATAAAAGTTGCTAAATGTTGGTATTCATTCAAATCAGAACCCATTTTTTGTTTGATATTCACATAAAACAGAAATTCTGAAGAATATTGTCCATTATCAAGCATTCGTAAAGTCGGTTCAATTTTTTCTAGTTCTTTAAATTCTTGATCGTATAGAGATAACGCCAACTCAGGAATATTTTTGCGAGTCAGTGCACCTAAAACTCTTTCCCACAAACTTACACTGCTAAATAAGGGACGATTCCACCAAGACTTTTCTATTAGTTCAGATTCTATTTTCATCTACTCTTAACGACTAGCAATACCAGCATAATCAGATTATAACATCTACTATATTTCTTACTATTTATTTACTTATAAAAAATATTGACTTGTTTATAATTTGACAGTGGCAATTGTGAAGAAAAAAATAATTAGATTTTATACAAAATATTTTATATGTAGAAATTAAAATACAATGTCAAAAAAACTATCAGTACATACACTGAATTTTGTTATTGCGTCAAAATTATTGATTATTAAATCCTGAATAAAAAAATTCTTAGTGGCGTTTTTATCTTTGATTTTTTCAGTAAATACTCGGTTAACAAGATCTAGGGAATAGGGTTCAATAAAGTTAACTATTAACAGATGTTTTTAAAAAAATTTGGTTCTTATCTTACGCAAATATTTGAAATCATCGAAATAAACTTCAATTCCTAGGTAACAACCATGACATCAACAGAAAATAATAGTAATTTGGAAACCCAAACTGGCGAGGGACTATTAGGCTACTACTATAATGATAAAGATTTTACTAACTCTGCAATCAGTAAAATTGATTCAACTGTTGATTTTGCCTGGGGAAGTGGTTCACCAGATTCAGCCATAGATTCTGATACTTTTTCCATAAGATGGCAAAGAACATATAATTTGGAAACATACAGATAAAGAAACAGGAATAGTAAACTGGTAAAAAGTAGCAGGGGAGAATCGTAATGTCCATGACCATTGGGTAAATGGGATAGGAGATGACACAATTACGGATTTTAATAGAGAACAAGGAGACAAAATAGAGATTTATGGTCATACAACAGAAATAGAAAAGATAACAGTAGAAGGAGATGACTCGATAATTCACTTGATAAGTAATCAAGGTGGTGCTGGAGCTCATGATGGTGATGATTTAGGCAATATTCTTGTCGAAAACAATTTACTGACAGAAAATGATTTTACTATAACCAAAAATGTTTTTTATGGTGCTTATGAGAATATAGCAATTCCTGTATAAAATAAGATACAAATAGCTCAGATAAAAGCCCTCTAAATCCTCATCCTCTTTCTATCGGCATCTCCCCCTTATCAAAGGGAGAAAGACTTACAAGTCCAAACTCTACCTCATAAACTATGAGAAATGCTATATAAATATGGTTGTTTAAAAAGATTGTTTGTTAACAAGTATTATTGATTAGTGTGGAGATGTTATATTAAATGTCTTCACCTTTTTTCTGTCTCATATATTTTAGGTTAATCTAATACTTGATGTTTAGCTCTTATTTTCAAAAATACACTTTACAGTTTAAACGATCTAGTGGTACTTCTCGTGGCATATTAACAAATAAGGATTCTTATTTTATTCTCCTGAAAAGTGATCTTCATTCTGATAAAATTGCCATTGGTGAATGTGGTTTACTTAAGGGTCTTAGCTATGATGATCGCTCTAATTATGAAACTAAATTAAGCCAAATTTGTCAATATATCAATCAAATATCTTCACCCCAAGAGATTGAGACTCTTATTCTTCATTTATGGAATTGGCCTTCGATTCGTTTTGGTGTAGAAATGGCTTTTCAAGATTTAGTAATGGGTGGTGATCGCATTTTTTATGATAATTATTTGACTCAAGGGCAACCAATTCCCATCAATGGCTTAATTTGGATGGGGCAAGTTGATTTTATGCGTCAACAAGTTATTAAGAAATTAGAAAGCGGTTTTACTTGCATTAAATTGAAAATAGGTGCGATCGATTTTGAGACTGAGTTAGAATTATTGGCAAGTATCCGTCGAGAATTTTCTGTCGATGAAATTGAAATTAGAGTTGATGCTAATGGTGCATTTACCCCTGAAACGGCTTTAGAAAAATTGAACCGTTTGGCTGAATATCACTTACATTCAATCGAACAACCCATAAAGCAAGGACAATGGGAAAAAATGGCGTTATTATGTGAAAAAAGTCCTCTTCCTATTGCTTTGGATGAAGAATTAATTGGTATAAATCATCGGCAAGAAAAAAGAATTTTACTTAGTGAAATTAAGCCCCAATATATAATTTTAAAACCATCTTTAATTGGTGGTTTTTCTGCTACTCAAGAATGGATTAATTTTGCTGAAGATTTAGATATTTCTTGGTGGATTACTTCTGCATTAGAAAGTAATATTGGACTGAATGCGATCGCTCAATTTACAGCGAATACAAAGAACAAAATGCCTCAAGGATTGGGTACTGGTCTACTATATACCAATAATATTACCTCTCCTCTGGAGGTAAAAGCTGGTCATATTTATTATCATCGAGATCTTTGTTGGGATTTATCACCGTTAATCACAAATCTTTGGTAAAAAACTTGGTAATTTTTTAATTTTTTTCAAATAAATTATTTATACTATTAATTTTAAAAAAGTAACTTTTTTATCTTATTTTTGTTGTTTTTCTTGAGTTATTTTAACTTGATATAATGCTTCGATAATAGCATTAATTTTCACAGGTTTACTAAGATAATCTTTCATGCCGATTTCTAAATAGTTATTGCGATCGCCATCCATTGCATTAGCTGTCATAGCTATTATATAAGGACAATTGCGATCAACATATTTTTCCATAATTAAATTAGTCGTTTCTATACCATCTAATTGTGGCATTTGAATATCCATAAAAATTATGTCATAAACTTCTTTTTCTAATGCGGATAAAACTTCAAATCCATTAATAGCAATAGTAATATCATAACCTAGTTTATTAAACATTTTTTGAGCTACTTTTTGATTAACTAAATTATCTTCTGCTAGTAAAATTTTGAAAGGTAATTTTTCTGATAATTGAGAATCAAATTGAACTAAAGATTTAGTTTTTGTTGATTGTTTTTGATCTAGTTGAGAGAAAATCATACAAGAATATGTGGGTACAGTTAAAATTAAACTGAAAATACTACCTTTTCCTAATTCACTAGTAACAATTATTTTCCCACCCATTAATTGAGCTATTTTTTGAGCAATCGCTAACCCTAAACCTGTTCCTTCTGATTTATAGTTTTTATTGCCAAATTGTTCAAATGCCAAAAATATATTCTGCAAATTTTCTGGAGAGATACCAATACCAGTATCTTCAATTTTAAATTCAATAGTTGTTAATAAAATATCTTGTTTTTGTTTTTGATTAAGAATGTTTATCTCAAAAGTAATCTGACCTTGATTAGTAAATTTAATAGCATTTCCTAAGATATTCAATAGTATCTGTTTTAAGCGCTTTTGATCAGATTCAATAATTATTGATAATTCAGATTTAATTGTACAATTTAAAGTTAAATTTTTAGCTTCGACTGAGGTTTTAATTAAATTAAATATTGTTTGTAATAATTGATATAAGTCAAATTTTTGATATTGAATATCTAATTTACCTGCTTCAATTTTTGATAAATCTAAAATATCATTAATTAAGCTTAAAAGATGATTTCCTGATTCATAAATAATATTAATATCTTCTTGTTGACGATCGCTTAAATTTTCTTCATTATGTAATATCTGAGCAATCCCTAAAATTGCATTTAAAGGAGTTCTTAGTTCATGACTCATGTTAGCTAAAAAATCACTTTTAGATTGATTTGCTAAAATTGCCTCTTGTCTAGCTTCTTCTAAACTAATATTTTGTTCTTTTAAAAAGCGTGCATATTTTTCATTTTGTAAAGACTTTTTTCTCAACTCATTGTGAGAAATACTCATAATTTTAAAAGCTTCTTTTCTCTCTTGTAAAATAGCATTAAAAATCAGGAAAGTAAAAACAATTACACCGATAAAAATTTCTAATAATATTAAAGAATCATTTAATTCATCTTGAGAAAATACTCCTAAATCTCTGACAGTACCTGTAACAGCTAAAGTAGAAATAAAAACAATTAAAGTTGTAACAAATAATTCTCCAAAACGAAAACTAGCCCAAATTAAGCAAGGAATTAACATATATTCTAAAGATATATGATTCCAAAAAGAGCTAACACAAATCATTATAACAATGATCGAAATAGTAAATAATTCACCAACTCTTTTTTGTAAAAAAAAATTATTACTTAATAAATAACTGAGTTTGTTTGTCTTTAAAAATTTATACCAACTTAATAAAAAAGGAGTAAAAATAAGGATTCCTGAGACATTAGAAATCCACCAAGTAAACCAAACATGTTGATAATTTTCCGAAGATATTTTACCACCTAATGTTAAAGCACTAACACCAAATGAAGCGTTGATAATAGTACCTAATATTGCTGTGTAAATTAAAAAATAGAAAACATGCTTAATTTTTTCTAAAGGATATTCATTGTTCAATTTTTTTTTAAATAAATAAACTCCTACATAAGTCCCTAAAGTTGTACCGATCGCGATCGCTATAACTTGTAAAATAGAACTAAAATAAGTCTCAATATTAGTGGTATTGATAAAAGCCCACATATTAGATAAAAATGAACCAATAAAAACTCCAATTAATGTCCAATATCCAAAGATGAAAACGATAGCAGAAGCAAAACCATCAGGAGGCCATACAGGAGTAACATTTTGAGGTGTAGAAGCTAATGTTCGAGAAATTTCCGCCATTTGATAATAAATTAATGCGAAGAGAATCGTCGAAACAAATCTTGTAAAACTTCGGTTAACAGGAATTTTCATAGAGAAATCATTCTGATTTGACATCAATGGTACTTTCTCTACTTAAATAATTTAAGTAACTTCAGTCCACCACATAACATTTTAACTAGGGCTAGGGCTGAAAAGTGCAATTGTAACGATAGAATTGATCAGAATTGAGAATTGAGAATTGAGAATGATCAAAACGTTTACGGATAAAGCTTCTGGGTTTATTAAATTTACGCCAATTAAATAAGGATAGAGTGAAATTTTCAACCAAACTAATTTGTCACTGGTACTTCCACAACAACAATTTGTCATCACGCCAAATTATTGTCGTCGGCGATAAAGCCTTGTCTTTATAAACTACAGCCATTGGTTGTCATTATTCTGCTAATACAACACGAAATCCTACATTTTTTTTCCTGCTATCTTTTTTTAACATATCCCGAAATGAACAACGACAATATATTGCTTCGGAAGAATAACTACCACCACGCAACGGAGAAAGGTTAGCATTTCCAATATTTTGGTCATTAATGCTTGCATAATCATTCTGCCAGTTGTCTTGACACCATTCCCAGACATTTCCATGTAGATCATATAGTCCAAAATCATTTGGTTTAAAAGTGTTAACAGGAATCGTTTTGTTTCTAAAATGACCTTGCTTTTCGTCCTTATAAACAGTAATACCCTGATAATTAACTAAATCAGTACTAATAGTTTCTCCAAATGAAAATGGTGGTTTTGATCTTTCATTATTATTTAATTGTTGATTGTCCGAACCTCGACAAACATATTCCCACTCAGCTTCATAAGGTAGTCTATATTTATGACTATTTAATTTAGATAGTCGATCGCAAAATTCCTGTGCTTCGTACCACTTAATATTTTCCACAGGTAAGTTATCGTTATTCTTAAAATGACTTGGTGTAGAATTAAGATCTATTTTCACCTTCAAATCATCTTTTAAAGCGATCGTCTTCCATTGTAATTGAGTGATCGGATATTTGCTCATAAAAAAAGATGATATTTTTACCTCATGGCAAGGAGATTCTCTTCTAAATTCTTCGCTATTAAATTGACGGCATAGTTTCTCTATTTCTTCATTTTCTGTACCTATGGAAAATGTTCCATTAGGAATGTAAATTAAATCTAGATTGACATTATTCCCTAAATCTTGAGTGAAATATTTAGCATGTTTCCTATGTTTATGAGTTATTTCGCCCTGATAATTTACTTTAACTGTTTCAAACTCAAACTCTTGTAAATCTGAAATGTTGACAGCATCAAAAGAATTAGCAAAATGCTTATTATCTGAGTGTTGGTTTAAAATATTAATTGACGGTTTTTCACTTTCAATAATTACGTTCTTAGTTTTTTTTCTGTTCGATTTTCTATTAACATCAACAGTTTTTTTTGTTTTGTTATCTACGCTCGAAATTTGTTCAGGAAAAATGACATCTGGTTTCAAAACATTATTAGTTGGTTTTTGACTAAACGATAAGTCATTATCTATATTTTTTTCGCTCTTTTTAAGATTATTGTTTATGGGATCATTATTTACTAAATTTTTAGGTAATAAGTCTAACCATTGTGATACAGTTTGAGGACGATTTTTAGGATAAATTTCTAAACCTTTTAAAATAGCGTCATTCAAACTTTTACTGATTTCATCATTGATTTGACTGGGAGAGATTAAACAATCTTCTTCATTTTTAACGATCGCTTTTTCCCTTAGTAAAGCATTAGGTGGATGTCTCTTCGTCAGTAAATAATACAGAGTCGCAGATAAACTATAAACATCTGTGTAATTTCCTTCTGCTTCATTGGAATCATATTGTTCCACAGGGGCATAACCATCAACAAAATTAGCTGTATTATTACGATCGACATTACGAGAGTTACCAAAATCAATTAAGATCGCCTCTCCTGTAGACTTGATCAAAATATTACGAGGTTGAACATCTCGATGTACTAACTTTTTGCTGTGAATAAATTCTAATGCTGAACCAATTTGTCGGATATATTTAATCGCATCTGCATAAGATAATTCTCCCGCTTCTACTATTTTAAATAATTCTAAACCATCAATATATTCCATGACGATCGCAGGTTGATTATCAACACCAATAACATCAACTATTTTCACAATATGGTCATGGGATTCACACTGTTTTAAAGTGAATGCTTCTTGGTATATTTTTTGAAAATTACTATTATTATTTCGCTGATTATCTGAATGCAAAAGTTTAACTACCAACTGATTATTATTTTGATCTTTGACCAGATAAGTCTTCCCAAAACCGCCCTTTCCTAAAGGTTTTACTAGGGTATAATCTTTAGGTAAATTAAGATTATTATTAAACAAATTAAAAATATTAAACATTTTTTATACCAGTTAATTTACTGAAGAGAAATGGTCAAAATAGTTATATTATCTGTTCCGCCTAATTCGATGGCTTCATCTACTAATTTTTGACCTAGATTGACTGAGTATTTTTCTTGTTCTTGAATCAAAATTTCCATTTTTTTATCACTAACAAGATTATTTAAACCATCACTACATAGTAAAAATAAATCGTTTTTTTCTACTTGAATAATAGGTGGTTTTTCATCATCCCATTTAGGATCGATCGAAAAAGTTCCATCGGCATTTTTTCCTCCTAAACAAGAATTTAAAGTCGATCGCATTGGATGAGTGGCGACATCTTCAGGCTTAATTCTGCCTACTTCTAATAATAATTGGACGATCGAATGATCTCTGGTTTTACTAATGATTTTACCATCACGAAAATGATATAATCTACTATCTCCTGCATGAGCATGAATACAAGTTTTTGGAGTTATAATACTAGCGATAACCGTTGTACCCATTCCTAAAGTTTGAAAACTAGAATAAGCAGTGTCTCGAATCTTTTCATCTGCTTGTTGCAAAGTTTTAAGTAATAACTCAAATTGTTCTTGTGGTTCTTGTGGCAATGGTTGAGTTATTATTTTATCAAAAGTATCTACCGCTATTTGTGCGGCGATTTCTCCTGAGTTATTACCCCCCATGCCATCTGCTACCACTGCTAAAATAGCTTCATCTGACCACGATTTGAGTAGAAAACGATCTTCATTGTTATGACGAACTTTGCCGACATTGGTAATAGAATGACCACGGCACCAACTAAGTTTGATTGTTTGATTTGCTTGAGTTTCCATAATAATTTACTTAATAATAATTTCGGTTTCGATGTTGCCAAATAAAATAATGCTGTTGAGTTCTAGTTTGATCAAAGGTGATGGTTGTTTGGGGTTATTACTGATTAGTTTTTGACCGTTAACTGATGTACCATTACGGCTGTTAAGATCGCAAATTTGTAGTTCTTGATTCACCCACTGAATTACCCCATGACGACGAGAAATCATCGGCGTATTATCTAATTCACAATAACTTAAGTCGATATCTACCTCACTGTCGTCAGGAATATTACGTCCCACTAACAAATACATTTTATCTAGTGCAAATTCTCGTCCTGCTTGAGAACCATTTTTGACTAATAAGTAAGTATTTTGGGGTGTTAATCTGGCAAATCCTGCGATCGGATCTGTTCCTAAAGCCATAAACCTTATCTTTCTCCTAATTTTTTGGTTTCTTGATATAATTTACTCATCTTATGAGAGTCTAACTTTTCTTTTTTTTCTAACTGTTTATATTGCCCTTCTGCTTGAGAAGCAAGATGATGATTACCTGATTTAGTCGCTGCTACTTGATAATCAATTAATAACTCTCCTGTACGATGAGGATCTTGGGTACTAAGTAATTCAGTACTACACTGATTCATAATCCAACCGAGTCTATCTTGATTGATTTGCTCATCAATCTGTTGTGCTTCACTATATGAAATGGTATATTTAATCGAGGCTGTTTGGCTAACAGTTGCAATGTCTTCTCCTGTTAACTGCACCATTAATATCTCTTCTATTTCTTGGTTTTTTTCGACTGACAGGGCGGGTATATCCACAGCAACTAATACATCTGTGGGGCTAGAAGAGCGTAAACCTTTGATCGTTAGTTGATTATAACCTGTTTGTTCTAAAGGCAGATATTCGGGGCGAAACTGACAATATCCTTTGATTTTGACTCCTGATTGGGGTTGTAATTTTAAGTTGATTTTGTTGATCGCAATTTCTTGAGAAACAGTTAATCTTTCTTTTAGTTGAGGAATTAATTGTCTGGGGGTGTCAGCGTATAAAAATGCACCTTGACCATTATTAGCGAGGTTGACCAAAAAATCGGTATTGAAGTTGTTGGCATTACCTAAACCCACTGTACACAGAATAATATCTTCTTGGGCTAATTGTTGAGCTTGTTCAATTAAAGGTTCGAGATTTTTCAAAATTTTAGCATTACCATTAGTTGCTTCTCCATCAGTTATCAAAATAGCGACTCTCGCTGTCTGAGATACATGGGGTAAGATATTACCTAATTGATTTAAGGCTAAATCTATTCTCGTTACTCCTCCTGCTTTGAGTTGATTTAAAGCTGATTCAATGCCTGTATTGTCTCCACTCACTTTTTCTAACAAAGATTGAGTTTCAGTGGCAAAGCTAATTAAAGTTAATTCGTCTTCAGGACGAAGTTGATCAATAATCGTTTGACAAGCTAGTTTTGCAGCCTGTAGTTTTTCTCCTTCCATTGATGAACTAGTATCGAGGGCAATACCAAGCTGTAGAGGTAAAGTTTTGATCGCTTTGTTGGTTGGTTGAATTCTAATTCGCAGAATGTGTTCTGAGTCTAGAGTGCTATATTTAGCTTTTCTGTCCCATTCTAATTCCAGGGCTTTCTCATAAAAATCCTACCCTTTTCAAGAATTCCCCCAACAGCTTATTGCTGTCGCAAAAATTATCTAGTGCCGCCATCATATTGGGAATTTTAGCCTGGCGAAACACCTGCATTGCTAGGGTACGCAGACCCGCCATCACCTGAGCCAGCAGCCGAGGTAAATGAGCTCGGGAAATCGGTGTGGCATCGACAATTCCGGTGATTTGAGCCAACCAATCAATGCGATTGCGGATCAAGCGGAAAATCCTCGATGTGGTGGCACGTCCAGCCATGATGGCAATCACGACAGCGCAGATAATGAAGGCCAAGTTATGTCTTTTGCCACGATTGTCACGTGGATCAGGCAGCTTTTCTTTCAGGGCACAGATCAATAGGTTCGTTTGAGCTGAATCAAGTTGTAAGGTCTCCATTTATGTCATCTGAGTAAGGGATAGCGAGATTTGTAATCGTGAATGAGGCAACCTGCTATCCTACCCCAAAAGGGGATCCAATTTTTATGAGAAAGCCCTGCTTATTACTACCGCTTCTAAGGTACATTTTTTCAAAAGGATAAGGGCGTTTCTTTCTTCTCCACCATAATGTTCGGGATTAGTTGTCAACATATCACCTAAATCAATGATAGATGCGATCGCATCTTTATTCTGACTAACAGTAGCCCGTAAATTACCAAAAGCCTCTTCGGGGGCAATGCGTTGACAATGTGGTTGAGGTACAATCGCATTGGGATTACGGCGAGGTGGTGGATTAAGGGGATTATTATTAATATCTGGTGGCGGTGACGGAGTAAAGTTCGTTGGTGACAAAGATAAGTTAGGATTCAATCTTTGTTGAGTAAGATGATTAAATTGATTTCTCATCTGCTCATTGACAAAATTAAAACCGTCAATTCGATCGAAATTTAAAATCAAAGGAAATTCTAAATATTGAAAATAGTTAGTTAAAAATTCATTGATGCGATAATAGTTTCCTCGCCATAAAAATTGATCGTGAATATTACCGTGTAGAATAATATGTTTACGGTGGTGAATTTGCTTTTCAAATTCCGCTATCCATCCCGCTGAATCTGCTTTAATATTTTTCATTTCTTCTGTGTCTAGTTCTATATTATTTGTCTACTTTCACCGTAAACTAACTTGCTTGTTTGAATATAGAAATAATCTAGGATAAATATAGACCCAATATCTTTTATATAATAAAGTTGTCTAGTTTTAGCAAAAAGTCAAACCCATTAAATAAAACCCTCAGATTAACAATGAAGAGATATTAAAATATGAGTACCGTAACAGAAAATGATTTAAAAGAGTTAAAAGACTTAATCAACAAGAGGTTTGACTATATTGACAAGAGATTTGATTCTATTGACAATAAATTCGATCGCATTGACAATAAATTTGAGCGTGTTGATAATAAAATAGACAATGTAACTGAAGCAATTAATGGGTTAAAAGTCAACGTGACAAAAATCGAAGAAAATATGTCAGGACTAGATACCAGACTCAAGAATATAGAGTTTACGAACAGAGGAATCTTTATTAGTATTGCAACAGGATTTGTTCTTGCCGTTTTAGGTGCTTTAACTAAATTTCTCTTTTTCAATCCTTCTATTTAAAGGGCAAAGGTTGATTATAGATAACGATCGCATTCTCAGCAAAATTCCCATTTCACCATTTTAAGTTATTTATTGTACAATTTTACTGTACAAGTATTTTGAGGGAAATATTTTAATGTTAAGCCAAGAAACGACTTATTCTCAAGCTAGAGCTAATTTAGCCAGTATCTTAGATCAAGTTTGTGACGATCGTCAAGTCGTGGTCATTAAGCGTCGTAATAACAAAAATGTTGCCCTAATTGCTGAAGATGAACTTTCTAGTTTATTAGAATGTGTATATTTATTGCGATCGCCAGAAAATGCCAAACGTCTATTTAGAGCTTTAGAATGGGCAGAAAACACAGAACAAACTCCTCAAAGTGTAGCTGAATTGAAAGAGGAGTTAGGAATTGAGTCCTAAAAAGAAAAAAAAGCAAAATTCATCTCTTGAAAATCAAAACTCTGGGTATTCACCAATATTTAGTCCTGATTTGAAAAAAGATTTAGCTTGGTGGTATCGCAATGAACCGAAAAAAGCAGATAAAATTCTGGACTTAGTAGCCGATATTCTTGATGGTGAACCATTTACAGGCTTAGGAAAACCCGAACCTCTTAAATATATATCCGCTGATACTTGGTCAAGACGTATTGATTTAGAACATCGTTTAGTTTACAAAGTAACAGCAAGAAAAGTCTATTTTTTGCAAGCTCGTTATCATTATCAATAGCAAAAGACAAAGGACAAAGGACAAAGGACAAAGGTTGATTGTAGATGACGATCTCATTCTTTCGCATTCTTTTCAGATTCACAAGTCTCCTCTTTGAAGGGGAGATTTAGAGGGGTTAAATGACGATCGCTCTATGCCTTGAATGACAATTTAATATAATTCCCTATTCCCTATTCCCCATTTCCTATTCCCAAAATTCTCTCCGCCTGACGGCGGAATTCTGTGTAAAGAGCAAGAGTGCAAAAGTGCAGAGAGTAAGGATTTTTGACACTACAGACAAACCACACGAAAACCGCTGAGGTTGAGGTCGAAAGAGGGATTGTTGATGCTACGATTGGCAGAACGACAGCTACCACTATAGAGGTACCACGAACCGCACCGCAGTACTCTCCTAGTATCACTTTCAGCTTGTTGTAGTATATGAGCAGAACCATCTCTCGGTGTTTGTTCATAGCTTGTAACATAATGATCTTCACACCATTCCCACACGTTTCCTTGCATATCGTATATTCCCCAGTCATTGCCTTTTTTTTGCCCTACTCGATGACTTTGACATTCGTTTGCTCTTATCTTCTGGTAATATTCGTCCCAATTTTTCCTTTTTAACCAAATTTCTTCTGCATTTATTATTGATTTTCCTGAGTTGTCTCCATACCATCCATATTCTTTTAATTTACTTTTATCATCCCCAAAACTCCATTTTCCTCTCCTTCCTCCCCTACATGCATATTCCCACTGGGCTTCTGATGGTAATTTATATTTCTTCCCTGTTAATTTCGATAATTTTTCACAATATTTCACCGCTTTAAACCAATTTACTGAATCCACTGGTTTCTCTTTCCCTTTAAAATAAGACGGATTTTCTCCCGTCACTGCTTCATATTGGGCTTGAGTTATCGGATATTTCCCTATATAAAACTTTTTTAACGTTACTTCGTGTACTGGTTTTTCCGTATCATAACCATCATTTGAACCCATCATAAAGCTTCCTGCTGGTATCCCTATCATTTCTAATTCCACACCGTCGGGTAACTTTTCAATGAAGCTATTGTTATTTCCCCCTTTCAAAGAAAGAAATCCCCCTAAATCCCACTTGGTAAAGGGGACTTTTTGATCTATTAAAGGTATTAAAGCTTCTAATACTTGTTTTGCTGTCCATCTTTGATCTTTTTCTTTCACCAAACAACCCTTAATAATTTCCTTAAAAATTACAGGTAAATTATCTGGTATCTGAGGCTCTTCTAATAACACTTTTCTCATTAACTCTGGTTCGGTAATCGCAGAAAAAGGATGAGTAGCAGTCAACAGTTGTTGAGTCAAAATACCTAACGACCACATATCCCAAGAAGAAAAAACTTTACCCTCATAGGCTTCTGGTGGCATATAATCTTGGGTACCTCTTCCTTTACTGGTTTTAGCTGTTTTACCTTTTTGCACCATACTAGAAACCCCAAAGTCAGCTATTTTCCATTGTTTCTTTACCCTCAAAATATTTGCAGGTTTCAAATCCCGATGCACAATACAATTATCATGATTATGAAGATAATCTAATCCTTGGGCTAAAGATTTAATAATTATCTTGACTTCATCTGCAGGTAATTTATTTACTCCCTTCTCCATTAGCTGTGTAAAATAATCCGCCAGAGATTCGTCGGCTATTTCCATCACCGAAGCCAAAAAGTTTTCCTCATCATAGACACTTCCTGACTCATCGTAAATTTTGCCAAAGGGCGAATCATAGCAATTAATTAAACTAGGATGCTGAAACTCACTCGTAATTCTTAATTCTTCAATTTGCTGATCCAAATTGTTATTTTCTAGAGGAATTAGCTTAATCGCTACTTGCCGAATAAATTTATCTATTTCGACAATCACTTCATCAGCTTTAAATACAGCACCATATCCTCCTGCACCAAGAAATTTTTGTAGTTTATATTTACGGTTAAACCAATTTCCTTCTAACCTTCGCCAATAATTTTGAGGATACATTTTTATTAATAAATAAACTCCAGATATTTTAAAATAGCTTTTTTTTAAGATAGTTAAACAAGATTATTTTTAGTCATTATCTTGGTTAATTTCATCCTACTTTCACTTTAAACCTTTTTAGCTTGAACAATATAGAAGAAATATAGGAGTTTCTAGGAATTAAGGAAAAAGTAAAGTGTAAGAAGTAATTGTTGCTCTAACTTAAGTTTCAATACCATTCGATTAAGCCCCCCAGCCCCCAAATTTGGGGGAGCAAGATATCTAAAAGTCCCCCAAGTTTGGGGGATTTAGGGGGCATAAGTACGGTAATTCCTTTCATAGAAATCTCCTAAGGTGAAGAAGCATCCCTCCTTTGAAGCAAAACATTATTCGGCAACTCATCAGCCTTGCGTAAATTACCATCAGGCTTTTTGTTTTCCCATTGCAACTCACTCATTTCTACTCCAAATTTGTCCCCTAAAACTTGGTGCATCTCTGTAATTACCTGATCTGCTTCCTCACAAACAATAGTTTTCCCTCCACCCACTGCCGTTGCTGTATATTCAGTAAAACCACCAGCATTATATAAAACTTATCCTTCTACAGGCACACTAACACTAACGCTTTTACCTGAGTTTGTCGCCGCCCCCAAAATTATGGCACTGGCTGGATGTTCAGGATGTTCCGCTTCTTGATAGGTGATAGTAAAACCCATCTGTTGCAAACTCTCGGCGATACTTTGGACAACATAATCTCTTTGATTCGCTTTCAACTGTGCTTGATTAGCTACCTCCAAAATTTCTTGTTTCTGTTTTTCTACCTCTGTTAATAAACTTGTTAACTGGGAAAATTTTTCTTTCTCAATTGCCTGTTTTCCCTCTTCAAGTAATTCTGTCAATTGATTGAGAATAGATGATTGCCACCGTTTAACAACTTCATCGGCTTGCAAACCAATCATAATTGATTCAATTTGATGTAATTGAGTTTGGGCAGTAGCCCTTTCTTTTTCCCACTGTGCTTGTTTTGCTTTGACTAAATCAAGATGTTGTTTGACGATGATTTCTGCTCGTGATAAAAGTTTAGTAACTAAGCTAGGATCTTCTAAAAGTAATTTGACTCTCACCTCTGACAAAGCGTTACGTAACGAATTAACTCCTTTTTTATCAAACTTTTGGGCAATATCTAAAGGTATTTGATTAACAAGACGTTCTAATTTTTCTAACTCTAAAGTTTGTTTATCTATTTCTCGACGACGTTTTTTTTCTTGATCATCTCGCCATTTGCGGTTTTTTGCTTCCTGCCAATTTTGTCGAATCTCTTTGATTTCTTTTTGAATCAATAAAAAGTGTGATGACACTGTTAGCGAAATGATAGTCTTTTTTACTTCTTGACATAGTTGCTGTAATGTTTGCAAATCTTCGGAATAAACTTGAGAACTATTTTGCTTGATGTCGATGATAATTTGTTCAATATCTTCAGTAATTTTTTTTCTGGCTAAATTTAAACGTTGCTGATGGGCTTTTTCTTCCGCTTGACGACGAATACGCTCTTGTTGTTGGTCTTCACGACGACGTTTTTCTTCTAGTTGACGACGTCTATTATGATTAAAATTAAAAAATGAATGCTTTGTACCACTCATAATTCTATGTCCTTTTCTACTGTATGTATTTAGCTTAGAGTGAAGTTATGACCAAAAACATAGGAGAAAAATAGGAAAAAAATAGAATGAATTTAGATAAAATTACCGAAAAACATAGGGTAAAAGCCTCTTCATTTATGAAGAAAATAAGAAAAATTAAATTCCAAATTTGAAGCCCACTCCTTTAGGTAGAGGTAATTGTCAACTGTCAACTGTCAATTGTCAATTGTCAATTGTTTGACTGTCATTCTGAGCTTGTCGAGAAATCTCAAAATTTATTGACCTTATCTTTTTCAACCTATATGGTTATTTAGATACGATCCTATTTCACGTTATATATTTATAATTGCGGGAAAAGAAGAGAATTTAGAAATTATGATTTTTGAAAATGGACAATGGGAGTTTCACCAAGATGAATAAACTTGATTTTAACAACATGACTCGTAAAGAATTGAAAAAATATGTTTGATCTCATCCTACCGACGATGAAGCAATTAGAGAGTTATTCATTAAAAGACGTAGCCCTAATACTGTAGTCTATCCTTCTCCTTATGAAATGCCTTACGAAGAAGTAGAAAAGATTTTTACTGATAAATTACAAAATAATAATTAGAATGAAGTCATTTAGCTAATATTTGTGTAACTATTATTTAAAGATAAAGCAACTTTTCAGTAAACACTTACTAACTCACTTGATCTGAGTTTTATTTTTGGATGGGTTACATCACAGGAATAAGTCTGGACTCCTTACCATACTCTCAATGAAATCCCTTTCATCAACTCTGACTTAAAAGAGAACTCAACTACAGACAAACTACACGAAAACCATTGTTGTTGTTGTCGTTAGAAGGATTGTTGTTGTTACGATTGGCACAACGGCAGTTATTACTATTGTTGTACCATGAACCGCTCCGCAGTTTTTTTTGCTTCTCCCATTTTTATTTTAATTAAAAATTAACTAAAAAGCCAAGATTTATCTATATTTTGTCTCAATTGATAAGTATTTCCATGTTTTAAATGAGCTTCCCAACTTTGTACGCTTTGTTTGACTTTATCTAAAGAAATTTTTCCTTGATCATAATTCCTTTTTAATAACTTAAGTCTTTTTCTACCACGTCTTAAATTATCATTTCGCACTCTAATTCGATCGGGAAAAATTCTGAATCCTAAAAAGTTGGCACCGTATTCTGTAGCAAATATTTGACTTTTTATCGGATGAATTTTTAAGCGTAACTTAACTAAATATTCTTCAATTTGTACTCTAGCATCTTGTCAAAAAAATTTATCGTTAGAAAAAAGAGCAAAATCGTCAACATATCTTAAATATTTTCTAGCTTTTACATTTTCTTTTAAATAATGATCTAAACCATTAAGATAAATATTTGCAAAAAACTGACTAGTTAAATTACCAATTGGTAAACCTTTTTTTCTTTCTAAAGGTGTTAATAAATTGTCTTCGGCAAAATAATCTAAAACAGTTTCTTGTTCATTACTACAATCGATAATTTTTTCAATTAACCATAATGTATCAACGCATTTTATCTTTTTCCGAATTAAAGATTTGAGAATTAAATGATCAATACAAGGAAAATACTTTTTAATATCGCATTGTAAAACATAATGACTAGAACGAGCAAAATCAATCAAACGTTTTAAAGCTCGATGAGTACCAAAACCTTGCCGATTAGCATAAGAATCATCAATAAATGACTTATCTAATAAGGGAATAATTATATTACATAAGGCATGATGGACGACTCTATCTCGATAAGGTGCAGCGGAAATTAATCTCGGTTTAGGTTCAAAAATTCTAAAAGTGCGATATTTACCCGGTTGATATGTTTTCTGAATTAATTCTTCTTGAAGCGTAAATAATTCTGACTCTAAATTGTAATTAAACTTGAGAACATTGGGATGAAATCGCTTACTTTTTTGTGCTTTTTTAGATGCTAATAAAAGATTCTCAAATGCAATTATTTGTGGCCAAAGATTTCTATAACGTTTCATTTGTTTTCCTTTTCTCTTGATATTTTACCGTCTTTTTCTTATTTGTTGTTCTTTGATCCATGCTCCTAAATCAATGCCAATTTCTTTAACTAATTGATTGATATATTCATAACGTTTAGTATTAATTAATTTATAATCGTGAAGCAATCGAGTTTGATAACGTAGTATATCCAATTGAATATTAATTCCATTTAATATTTCTATTTTTTGTTTGATAAAACGAGCTTTGATTAATTCTTCTAAAATATTATATAACCTATTGATCATGCGTTCACCTAAAGTAAATTTATGATTTTTGGGTAAACGATCCAAAATAGGCACATACCATTTGATTAAATCATAAGTTTTCTGAATAATTGGAAGTTCTTTCATCTAAATTAATTATTAATTTTTTTTTATAGTCCTACAAAATCGATCCGCCATAAGGCGGAATTTAGAGTAAAGGGCAAGAGTGCAAAAGCACAAAGAGTAAGGACTCCTCAACTACAGACAAACTACACGAAAACCATTGAAGTTGTCGACAAAAGAAGGACCGTAGTAGCTACGACCGGCACAACGGCAGTTATTACTATAGTCGTACCATGAACCGCTCCGCAGTACTTTGTAGGTATTCTTTTCAGCCTTTTGTAGTATGTTTGCTGTTCCATCCCTCGGTGTCTTTTGATAATTATTTACCCAATCATCTTCACACCATTCCCATACATTCCCATGCATGTCATATATTCCCCACTTATTCGGCTTTTTTTCTCCCACTCTATGGGTTTGACATTTATTGTTCATAACTCTTTGATAATAATTATCTTTATCTGTTTGCCAAATTTTTTCTACATTTATCCCTGATTTTCCTGAGTTATCCCCATACCATCCGTAATCTTTTAATTTACTCTCATCATCTCCAAAACTCCATTTTCCTTTACTTCCTGTTAACCCGAAATACCCCACCAAAACCACCCTCACCCAATAAAGTTTGTAAATGATACGAGCCGATTTGTTGTCCTTCTAATAATCCGTATAATAGGCTGTTGTTATTTAACATGGTTTTTCTTTGTTTTATTAAAATGTAAGTCTTTATAGGTGTTAATTTAAAGGAAAATATTTGTCAGCAAAAATTTTAAAATTCAGTTTCAAGAAGTAAGATTGAGGATTTACCCATTTGTACCACACACTTTTGGCTTTGAGATTGCTTCAGATTGCTTCGCTATCGATCGCAATGACCAAAAGAAAAAGATCAAGATTTTCAAGACTCGATAAGCAAAATTCCCTTTGTCCTTTGCCGCAATGCCTCATTTAACTTTGCCCTTTTGACGTTGTTATGGTGACTTCTTTTTCTTGCATCAAAGCCTGAAATCGAGGACGAAAGTTAGCTTGAGGAGGTACGCCTGTAAAAAACAAAGTCCCTTCGGTGTGAGTAAAAAATTGTAACCCTGCTGATGAGTCACCCTGCTTCAATCTTTGTTGTAAATATTCTTGATAACGAGAAGTCAATAACAAAAGTCTTTGGTTAGTTGAACCTCGCCACAATAGCTCATCGTGAAGATTTTCTTGGTATAAGCCATCAATTAGCAAATCTAAGACAGTTAAAAGCTGTTTTTGGGCGTTAGTTCCCGTTTTTTGTAAATTTTCTAGTTTATAACCTGTATAACAAATCACCCCTAAATCTTTTTGCTGACGGATATTTTTTATCTAAATTTATGGTTCACAATCAATAGTTAAAAAATATCCTCTGCCTCTTCTGTTGACGATTCCTTCTCTTTTCCCTTTATTTTTTTCAAAAATGTCTCGAATTTCTTGAATTGTATCCATTAAACCTTGATGATTAGTCGCATTATCATGATTCCAAATCGCTTTGTTTAATTCTTTATAATTACAAATATGGTCTTTTCCTTGGGCTAATTTTTGGTTTGCCATAAAAACCATTGTTTTTTCTTGGTTTTCTGTTAAGTAAATATTATGTCTAATTCCTTGTTTGATCCCATAGAGACGAGATTCACTAACATTAAAAACAAAAGGCGTTTTGGGTATATTCATAACAACACTATTGGTTTTATGGGGATCTATATATTCTAATTCCCAATTGTGAATAATAATTTTATCTTCTGTGTCAATAATATATTCTTGATTTGGTAAGTCTTGCAATTGAAACTGCTCTTGTTCATGTTGGACGATCGTCCCATTAGTACTATTATCAGTTAAATGCCATTGACCGTTTTTCTTTTCGAGACAACAATGTTCGATGCGAGAAATAACACCATCTTCTTCAGGTAAGGCAATATCATTTTCTGGAACTCTGCCGATGGTATATTTTGTTTGTGTTAAACGGAATGTTTTTGATTCACCAGAAGGCGATTTTGTCTTTAAATAAGGTAATAAGTTATTCATTGGATAATTTCTTTTCTTACCAATACATTGAATTAGTAATAATTATAAGATTATAAGATTAATTATTATTAGGCGATCGAAAATACAACTCACATTAAAAAATATTCATTTATTACGACACTCAATAAATGTAGAAAACTTGTTAAACGCTCTTAATTCATAGTAATAGTAGTAGAATTATCTCTCAAGTTAATTTCAAATTCTAAGCGAAAATTTTGAAAAGCGATCGTCATGATTTGAAACTTTTATCTAAATACCCTAATTGCAATGCTAAGTTTAAAATTCTTGCTCAGTAAGACTTCTAAATGCGAGGGATTGCAATCTCAATTCTCCTGTGAAGTTATTTGTTAGAGCAATTCTTAACAGATCTACTTCGCACTAAACATCTAAATAAAATTAATACTGTACAATTCAGATCCAAATAGAGTCATCACGACAGTTAATTTGGCACGATGACATTTAATTTGTCACTGTACAACTGTACATGATTTAAAGCTACCTATCGGACTTGAACCGACAGCCTACTCATTACGAATGAGTTGCTCTACCGAATTGAGCTAAGGTAGCAGATACATAAACATTATGAACTGGCAAACTATTATAACATAGAGCTTGGATGAAAATCCAACTCTAGAACAGTTATAAATAATGACAAAACTATTGTCCAAATCTCATACTAATATCTAACCAAGACGATCGAGTTATGGTAGCACTAGTAGAAATATAATCAATACCTGTACCGGCGATTTTTTCAATATTGGCAAGGGTAACATTACCAGAAGCTTCTATTTTAATTAGGGAATTTTCCTTTCTGATTAAGTTCACCGCTCGCGTCATATTTTCCACCGTCATATTATCTAACATGATAATATCAGCACCTTGTTCGATCGCTATTTGTACTTCTTCTAAGCAACTAGTTTCTATCTCAATACTTAAAGGATAAGGCATAGATTGACGAATCAATTTAATCGCTTCAGGAATACCACCAGCGGCTTGCATATGGTTATCTTTAATCATAATCGCATCATCTAAACCCATACGATGATTAATCGCACCACCCACCGTAGAAGCATATTTTTCTAAAATTCTCAAACCTGGAGTCGTTTTGCGAGTATCAACTAACTTTGTCTGGTAGTCTGCAATGGCTTCTACATATTTTCTAGTCATAGTAGCAATACCACTCAAGTGCATAACTAGATTGAGAGCAAGTCTTTCTCCTGTCAATAAGGCTGACATTTTCCCTTCTATTTCCCATATTTTTGTTCCTATGGGAATTTTTTCACCTTCTTGAATTAAATTTTCATATTTCATTTGTCCGTCTAACAAAGTAAATACCCTTTGAGCGATGGGCAATCCGGCAATCACTCCTTCTTCTTTTAATAACCAATGGGCTTTACCAACGGGAGATTCTAAACCAAATATACCATCCGTGGTGCGATCGCCTTTACCAATATCTTCTAATAACCAATCACGAATAAAAGAATCCAATATTAACCCAGAAGGAATAGTCATAGTTAATGAATAATGAATAATGAATCTAGATAGTTCAATTATACGTCTGACGTGAATGTTGGAAAGGTATTATTAAACATCAACTGCTTTAGAGCTTAAAGCCTAAATTATTCTCTATTTATTTTAAATGGGAAAACGCTTCATTTTATCACTAGCTTCTTTTGCATTTTGAACTAAACCATAATCAACGCTTGGTATTTGAGGTATCTGCATTAAAATATCAACAGTACGTCTTAAAATACGTACGATATCTCCTTCATCAAGGGTGGTATTAGCACAAATTTCGTCCCAAGTTGCCCCTTGACACCATGCTTGAGATAAACCGATTAAATCTCTTTCTAACCAAACTGGCATGGCGATATCTCGGCGTGTTTGAGCTTGATATAATTTTCGACGAATTTCCCACAATTCCGATTCTGGATTGGAGCTTAATTCATCAATTTTTTGCAGCCCCAATACGTCTAAAACTTCCACAGAAGGATTATAAGCTACCCATGTATCACCTCGAATCGGTTCGGTTATTAATGCGGTGATGACACCAGCAAGATGATGGGCCGGTAAATTATTCAGACGGCCAGACATAAATGCTAATCCTAACCATAATTCATTTTCCCCCCTAATGACAGCAGCGGCTTTGCCCAAAGGAGTCGGAGTATATTCTTCTAAAGCTCCAAATTCTCTTAAAATATCGATTAATGCCATAAATTCTTGCCAATAATAAGAGCTATTGGCTTTATAGCGTTGATATTGACTTTGAACTTTAGTTAATTCTTGTTTGAGTTGTTGGCGTTTACGATGATTTTTTAAGATTTTGCTGATATGAGGAATTTTGTCTAAAGGATTATTGACGATCGCTTGATCAACTTCTGCTATTCTTTGTTGTTGAATGATAATTTCTTCATTCTCAGAAGAATAAGGTTGGGCATATTCACTAATTAACATACTCATAGTTAGACTTTGTTCATCACCATGACATAACAAACCTACTTTGATATTTTCAATTTCGGGAATATATAATTTCTCTACCATCGAAGTCGGAATTGTGCCAACATTCAAATCAATCACATCCTGAGAAACTGCCAAATACCAATTATTATCCTTACCTAAACAAAGTAAAAACTTGATTTTTCCATGGGGTACATGAGCAACAAATACACCTTCAATACGATAAGGATGCCTTTTATTTTCTCGACATAAATTGAGAATACTACCAGCAGATAATGTTTCTAAAGACGGTTGAATAGCTTTTTGTTTTTGTTCTAACCAATTTCGTCTAAATAATTTCAGTATTTTCTTTTCTTGTTTTCTTCTTTCCTTGAATTTTTCGTACTGGGCTATTTCTCTGCTATTAAAAGCCGCTAAACTAATATCTAATTTAGTTATTTCCGTAGTATAAGATGCGATCGCCTCTTCTTGAGGATTTAATTGCAACTTCGCTAAATATTCAGCAAAACTCAACTCCAATAATTCCTTCGCCTCCGCAATGGAGTGCTTTTGCAATAAATTTAAAACCATACCATAGCTAGGAGCAAACTGACTGCGTAAAGGTTCAGGAGGAGCTTTTGCCAACTTAGAAGCTACTAAAGCCCCCTCAAATGGAGTTTGTACCGTCACCACATATCCCACCTCATCCATACCTCTTCTACCTGCTCTTCCCGCAATTTGTAAAAATTCTGAAGGAGTTAAATAACGAAGTCCATCATCACTTCTTTTTTTCAATGCAGAAATAATCGTAGTACGTGCAGGCATATTAATTCCCGCAGCCAAAGTTGCAGTAGCAAAAACTATTTTAACTAAACCTAACTCAAATAGTCTCTCTACTAATTCTTTCCATGCAGGTAAAATTCCCGCATGATGAGCCGCTATACCTCTGGTTAAAGGTTCTATTTGACTTTTTCTGACCAATTCACTATTTTCAGCTAAAAACCTTAATAAGCGTTCTTTAAATAAAGGTTTTTCACTCAAATAATCAACTAATTCTTCTCCTGCATCTTCATTATTAGCAATAAAAGACATGATTTTTCCATGGGCAATTTCATGTTCATTGTTAGCAAATTCGATGACTTTTTCTTGTAATTCCAAATTTTCAATCATTAAAAAATAGAGTAGATACAGTAAAATTCTTTTACTTTCTTCTATGGTGATCAAATTCATGTAAGCCAAAGATTCAACAGCTTGATCACATCCTCTACGACTAAAAATAATGTAGATAGCCGGTAGCATTTTACTGCTACTCAATTGTTTGACAATTGTCTTGACAGTCGGACAATCTCTCTGATTGAATTTGCCTCTATTATTAGTACCTAAAAGTCTTTTTAATTTAGGATTTAACTTCTGATGTTTATTACCAAACAAAGCAAATAAGCCTTTAGCATGACTAAAATGAAATTTCAAAGGTACAGGGCGAAAATCAGATTTAATCAGCATACACTCGCTAAATTGACCATCTGAACTATGGGAAATACGAACATTATTGATCCAATCACACAACTGTTCTCCATTGCCGATAGTCGCCGATAAACCAACTAATTGCATTTGAGCAGGGGAATAAATAATTGATTCTTCCCACACCGTGCCTCTACCGGGATTACTAATATAATGACATTCATCTAAAACGACGGCTTGTACATTTCTAATGGAAGTACCAACTTCACCAATAGGAGTACTGTAGAGCATATTACGATAAATTTCTGTCGTCATTACAACTACAGGTGCATCGGGATTGATAATTATATCCCCAGTGATCAAACCAATTTCTGCATATAGATTGGATTTAGAAAGTAATGTTTGACCAAATTTAGCTTGAAAATCACGAAATTTTTGATTGGAGAGAGCTTTTAAAGGGGTTGTATAAAAGACTCTTTTACCTTTAGTTAAAGCTTGATAAATTGCATATTCACCAATTAAAGTTTTTCCTGAACCTGTTGGAGCAGTGACAACTACTGATTTACCCTCATCTAGATATTGAATTGCTTCTTGTTGAAAATCATCTAACTGATAGGGAAAAATGGTATTAAAATCTAAGTCTAGGGAATTCATCGTAATTTTTTTATTTATTTAAAATCTGAAGTTAAGTGTAGAGAAGAATAAAAATAGTGTGACTTTAATGATTCTCATTTGAATATTGATAGCGTTGCGTTTGAGTGGAGAGGATCATTGTGTTGTTCCCTAAAGTGATCAATTGTATACCTCATTAGCATGATAATTGCTATATTGTTTCCTAAAATAGAAAAATATTTATTTACTAAAATTTGATATTGACAGTATAGTAATAATCAATTGTGAATTAGTTATCAAAAAATATTGCTCAAGTACACAAAAATATCGATTTTCTATTCTATTTCAATGTCATAAAAATTTTTATTATCTTCTCCTTGTCTATATATTTTCTTTTTCTTCATTACAATGTTTAAATTGATCTTACATACATAACTTGTTACTGATTCTAGCTAATTTCTGGCAGTCATTGATAGTTTTTATTTCTTGACTACTTTTGAATCATTTGTAAATTTTCGATTCTCTAAATTTAATCCTTAGAGGACGTTTGAAAAATCTGCTTCACTATTGAAAATGCTTCCTAGTCTAGTCAGGGCTGTTTCATTCTCTAATCTGTCGTGAGGACAAGGTAATGGGTATTACCTGAGTTGGATGTAAAAAATATTGAATGATAATGATTTTACGTAGATAGGATTGAAAATGAGTATCAATTTTTCTTCTGAGTTTAAATAAATCAATTAAAAATACTTCTCTCACCTCCTAACTCCCTTCTCCCAGCTTGTTTTAACGAATCATTTTATGTCGAACTGAGGTGGTATTAGGTAATATAGCGAAGAACGGATTGATTAAGACATTGATGATTTCTGAAAATGTTACTGTGTCGAGATTTTAACCTTTGTCCTTTGTTATAGGTTTTGATTATTTTTAACAAAAAATGACGAAGATCAAATTTTTATCTACTTGTCCAAAAACTTAGACCAAAAAATTTACCTAAGCTTTATTTCATAATAGTTATAGCCTGAATTTGTCAAGATTTTGAAACAGCCCAGCCTTACGAAGACGGCTATAAAGTGAATTTAGGGGACAAAAACAAAATATCTGATGTTTGAAATCGGACAGATGAAAGTGAAAACTAACGTTATGATAATATCGAGTTTATTTTCAAGCCTAAATATATATTAAACACAAGTCTAAACGCATGAAAAATTGGTTAGAACACACTGTACAAATAGAAGTTGATGCTCCAATCGATTTAGTATGGAGTTTATGGTCAGATTTAGAACAGATGCCTAAATGGATGAAGTGGATTGATTCAGTGACGGTTTTAGCCGATGATTCTGATTTATCTCGTTGGAAGCTAGCTAGTGGGCGTTTTGAGTTTAGTTGGTTATCTCGTATTGTCAAATTACAAGAAAAGCAAATTATTCAATGGGAATCTGTGGATGGTTTACCCAATCGTGGAGCAATTCGTTTTTACGATCGCTCTCAAAGTAGTATTGTTAAATTAACTGTTGCTTATGCTATTCCTGGTATTATTGGACAACTGATGGATAATTTATTTTTGGGGCAAATAGTTGAATCTACTTTACTAGCAGATTTAGATCGTTTTAAGAATTATGTTGTTCAAGCACAAATTAAATGATGTTTTTTGTAAAATTGTTAATAAGGGGTGTAAATTAAAATATTTTGGGGTGAGACGACTATGATGAGACTTAAGATATTTAAGATATTTAAAGTATTCAATGAAACAGGTAGTTTATTTAGAAATACTTTTGTTAAATTATTACAATTTTTTCCGATTTATTGTTACTCTTTTGATACTATAGCGAATATTTGGTTAACGATCGATGTTCCTTTTACCGATTTAATTCCTGTCTTTAGAGCCAAAACAGTTACTGATGCAGGTAAATTCGATTCTAGTACAGTTTATTCCTTACAAATGATGCTCAGTAAATTTGAGTATGACGGTGGTTTAAATCCCACTTTTAAAGCAGGTGCATTCAGTTTGGAAATAGAATCAATTAAAGCCTATGGTAAAGAAAATAGTCCTAAACTAATTCTCATGGGTGATTTGGATTTATGGAATATTGACAATACTAAAAGTAATTTATTGACGATTTATGCCCAAAAACAAGAAGATTTAGATTTTTGATGCTATAAAATAAATCTTCGAAATACTCAGATTGCGATCTTATTATGTAGAATAGGAGGCAATATTTATGATTCGAGAAAAAACCAAATCTTGCTATCATTAAATCGATCGTCAAATTGATAACCACAATCGAGATTGAGTATGGTCATTCACAAATTTAACTCCTTCAGACGTTATACCCCTCCCACTTGTACTTTAGAAATTTATCATCCTCAACCATTTTGGGGGAGATGGCGTTCTCAATCTTTTCCTCCTCTATTCAGTTTTCAATTACATTTTGACGATCCTCGATTAGCTAAAGATAGTAAAATTAGTATAATTGGCGATCGAGATTTACTAGAAAAATTGAGAATCAAAGTCGAAGAATATATTAATCAGTATTTAGAAAATCCGAGTTTGACAAGCACCAACGCATCATCGGAAATACCAGTAAAAGACAGCGATAAAATTATCCACTTCAGCAGACAGTCAGACCATAATCATCTGTTGTATTATCAATCCTTTGAACCTCACCCTGAAACCATCGAAGTTGTTTTAAATAATACTCAACTTTTTGATTTGGTAAATGCTCTAGAAGCTTATCATCAAGATGCCACAAAAGTTATCAGCAAACCCATCAAACGACCTATCTCCATCGGAACAGGTATTGCTTTAACAGCCATGGTTGGAACTGTTAGTGGTTTTTTTTGGTGGCGTTATCAAGAAAATATTGCGACAACAACAGTAGAAGATAATCCTCAATCATCAATCGACAAATATCAGAAAAATATTCAAGCAGTTATTCCTCCATCACTGATAGATTCAGAGGCAATACCGAAGATAATTGTACCAAAAATACCTCCAGAATTGCTTAATCAGAAAGCTTTAGTACCTCCAACCCCTGTTTCACCAGATATTGTAACTGATTTACCTCTTTCAAATCGGACAAAAACGAAGACTACCAAAAATTTTCTCGCCATCAACTTTGAATCATCTCCCTCTTCTAAAAGTAGTAATCAAAATGACCCCCAAATTAGTCATCAAGATAACTCGATTATGAAGACTATTAATCCTGATTTTGTCGCCTATCATCAACCCGACAAATTAAACAAAGAAACTCAAGATTTACCATCAAGTCTTCCTTCTTTACCAAAATTATCTTCTTCTAACCTTCAGCAAAATCCTGATACTGTTACACAAATAAATGACAATGTATCGATTAACAATAGTGACAATAAAATAAATTTACAGCAAAATTTTGATAGCTCCAATCCATCTATTCTGGCTAAACAAGTTCGTCAAGATATTTCTGGAGAAGTTAAAGAATATTTCCAAGATAAGTGGCAACCTCCTGAAAATTTGAAACAAAGTATTGAATATCGACTTCAGGTATCAGAAAATGGAGCATTGACCAAAATTACTCCAGTTGGACAGCTTGCTTCTGTATTTTTAGAGCAAGTACCTATTGCTTCAACCGATGAAATCATTACCTCTTCTTTTACTCAAATATCTTCTGCTACTATCAGATTGATTCTTTCTCCCAATGGAGGGGTACAAACTTTTGCTGAATAGTCTGGAGAATTTAGAATTTAGAATGCAGAAATTTAAGAATCCACAATCCACATGACTTTTATCCCTCAAAACAAAATTGATGCTTTAGTACCTTGGCTTAGATTAGAATGGAAGGTTGAAGCAAATTAAATATTATATATAATAATCAAGAAATTTCTTATGCAATCCCCTTATCAACCCAGTGATATTGAATCCAAATGGCAGAAACAATGGTCAGACACTGGCTTATACGATACAGAAGAAAATAAAGAAAAACCTAAATATTATGCCCTTTCCATGTTTCCCTACCCTTCAGGAAAATTACACATGGGACATGTTCGCAATTATGTAATTACCGACGTTATTGCTCGTTTCAAGAGAATGCAAGGACATCGTGTTTTACATCCTATGGGTTGGGATGCCTTTGGTTTGCCCGCAGAAAATGCCGCTATCAACAGAGGAATTCCCCCTGCAAAATGGACTTATGAAAACATAGCCCAAATGCGATCGCAACTAAAAGAATTAGGACTTTCCATCGATTGGAGTAAAGAATTTGCTACCTGTTCACCCGAATATTATCAATGGACACAATGGTTATTCTTACAATTTTTAGATGCCCGATTGGCTTATCAAAAAGAAGCCGCAGTCAACTGGGATCCTATTGACCAAACTGTTCTAGCTAATGAGCAAGTCGATGCAGATGGTTATTCGTGGCGTAGTGGTGCCAAAGTAGAACGCAAATTGTTAAGACAATGGTTTTTCAAAATTACTGATTATGCCGAACAACTTTTACAAGATTTAGATAAATTGGATGGTTGGCCAGAAAGAGTCAAAACCATGCAGGAAAACTGGATTGGTAAATCTGTTGGTGCTTATTTAGAATTCCCCATTGTTGGTAGGGAAGAAAAAGTTGCTGTTTTTACTACTCGCCCCGATACGGCTTATGGTGTTACCTATGTCGTCCTCGCCCCTGAACATCCTTTAACCCCAATTGTTACCACTGCGGAGAATAAAGACAAAGTGGAAGTTTTTATTGCTAAAGTTAGTCAAGAAAGTGAAATCGATCGCACTGCCGACGACAAACCAAAGCGAGGTACAATCACAGGTGGTAAAGCCATTAATCCCTTCACAAATGAAGAAATACCAATCCTGATTGCTGACTATGTCTTATATGAATATGGTACAGGTGCGGTAATGGGTGTACCTGCTCACGATACCAGAGATTTTAAATTTGCTAAGGAAAATAACTTACCCATCAAAGTGGTAATTTCTCCTGATGATAGTGATGAGGGTGATGTTTGTTTACTCGAAGCCTATACCGAAGCGGGTACGATGATCAACTCTGGTGGCTTTAATGGAATGAAGTCAGTTAAAGGCAAAGAAGCAATTATCAGTTATGCTGAAGATCAAGGTTATGGTCAAAAACGAATTCAGTACCGCCTTCGAGACTGGTTAATCTCCCGTCAACGTTATTGGGGATGTCCGATTCCTGTAATTCATTGCGATGACTGTGGTGGAGTACCTGTACCTGAATCAGATTTACCAGTCAAACTACCCGAACAAGTTGAATTTAGTGGTAGGGGGCCTTCTCCTCTTGCAAAAATGGGCGACTGGGTTAATGTTCCTTGTCCCAAATGTGGTAAACCTGCCAAACGGGAAACCGACACTATGGACACTTTTATCGACTCTTCATGGTATTTTTTACGTTATACCGATGCCAACAACGAAGATGAAGTATTTACACTTGATTGTGTTAATGATTGGATGGGGGTGGATCAGTATGTAGGTGGCATAGAACATGCTATATTACACTTGCTTTATTCTCGTTTTTTCACCAAGGTAGTTAGAGATAGAGGACTAGTAAATTGTGATGAACCTTTTAACCGTCTTTTGACTCAGGGAATGGTACAAGGTTTAACTTACAAAAGTATCAAACATAAGAAAAAATTTGTTATTCCTGATAACGTAGAAACCAAAGAAGAGACTAACGATAAAGATGAAGTTATCACTACTTACTATGAAAAAGAAACAGGTGATCAATTAGAACTTGTTTATGAAAAACTGTCTAAATCGAAGTTTAATGGAGTTGATCCTGAAATTGTTTTAGGTAAATATGGTGCAGACACTGCCAGAATGTTCATTTTGTTTAAAGCACCTCCTGAAAAAGATTTAGAATGGCAAGATGCTGATGTGGAAGGACAGTATCGCTTTTTGAATCGAGTATGGTTATTAACTAACGAATTTATTGATAATGCTGATTCTGCCAAGGATAAAACTTTTGAGAAAAGTAAGTTAAATAAAGCTGAAAAAGACTTGAGAAGAGCGATTCATATTGCTATCAAGGAAATAAGCGAAGATTTAAACGGTGATTATCAATTTAATACTGCTGTGTCAGAGTTGATGAAGTTAAGTAATGCTTTAAGGGATTGTAAAGCAAAAAACTCTCCTGTTTATCGTGAAGGTGTAGAAACTTTAATAATATTACTTGCACCTTTTGCACCTCATTTATGCGAAGAGTTATGGCATAAATTGGCTAACAAAGAATCAGTACATACTCAAAGTTGGTTAGCTGTTGATGAAACGGCTTTAGTTGTGGATGAAATTACTTTGGTGATTCAGATTATGGGTAAAACTAGAGGCACAATTTCTGTACCTGCTTCTTCGAGTAAAGATGAACTAGAAAAATTTGCCCGTGAGTCTGAAGTTGCCCAAAAATATATTGTTGGTAAAGAAGTGAAAAAAGTTATTGTTGTACCTGGTAAGTTAGTCAACTTTGTTGTACCTAAATAGAGTTTGGGAAAAAAAGTATCGCACTTATGCCCCTTGAATCCTCCAACTTTGGGCAGAGCTGTTTTATTCTCCAATTTGCGGTGAAGACAAGGTTATCGGTAATAGGTTTTGACGAAAAATGACGAAAATCAAATTTTTATCTACTTCTAAAAAACCTAGAGCCTAAAATTTACCTAAGCTTTATCCTTTAAATTTATCAAAGAATTTAAAACAGCCTCGCCAACTTTGGGGGACTTTTTTGTGTAACGTCGGTTAAAAAGTAAAAGTTGTACGAATTGTACCAATTACTAAAGCATTATTTCGATCGTCATTACCCGGATTCGTCACCAAAACAACCCCTGGAGTGATAGAAATATTATCACTCACAGCATATTCATAAAAAGCTTCTACATGAAAAGAAATATCATCATCGTCTAACCTATCTCCATTCACTCTGACATCAGAATCAGTCTGCCAAGGTTGCATGCCAATAATTAAACCTCCCCTATTACCTTCTTTGAATAAATCAGGTAAACCCAGAGTTGCCGCCCAATAGAAAAAGTCCGAATTACCACCAGATAGGACATCTTGACCGTTAAAATCATCGAAGGTTTCGACATTAGAATATCCACCCCATGCACCCAAGACCACTTTTTCGCTTAGTTTCCATGAAGCCGTTAAAGCATAGGTGTTATGGACAGTATCAGCATCAGTATCATCAAGGAAAGAACCAAATTCTTCACTATTTGCTGCGATCGCAGAAGTATTGTACCCATGACCATAGGCAAAAGCAATACCAATATTATCATTAGGATAATAACCGATTTGTCCTAAAACACCATAAGCCCCATTAAATAGACCATTACCGTTACTAGGATCACTGCCGTCAGGTGCTAAATAACCTAAACTCCAACCAAATTTACCTGTTTTTCCTTCTATCGCTAAACCAGCACCTTCTCCTTCATAATAGACAAAATTACGAGTACCAAAGGCAGACAATGCACCACTACCGCCGTCACCATCTAAGATACTTAAAGTGTTGGTAAAGTCATCGAAAGCACCACCGACTGCTTCTACCCAAAGAGTAATATTGTCATTGATAGGAAAGTTATAGTTTAATACTTCTACCCCCAGATCATTATCCTCATCTTGATCAAAAGCTAAATCTGCTTGAGGTGTACCAGCTTCTCCACCAAAACCAACAATGTTACCTGTGGCTAAACGAGTGAATAACATATCCTTGCCAGTAAAGCTAGTTTCTAATTCTAAACGAACTCGATCGCCTAATACTGGTACTCTATCGATATCCTCTGTACCACCATTTTTTTCCCCACCAAGTACCGAACTAAAAGCTAAAACGACTTCTCCACTTAACTTCGTAGTCGTCGAAAATTGATTATCTTCTAAGAAAGCAACTCTACCTTCTAGGTTGTCAACTCTAGCACCTAAAGCCGCTAACTCAGCTTCAAATTCTTTCATTAAGCGTTGCAGTTTGGCGATATCTTCTTTTAAAACAGCTTCACTCGCAGCGATAAGACGTTCCATTTGTTGCATACAAGCATTCAAACCTGCGGCGAATTCGTTACGACTTAAAGCACGATTTCCTTTAAAAGTTCTATTTGGATAACCCAAAATACATCCATAACGCTCGACCAAACTTCTTAAAGCTTCGTAAGACCAATCTGCAGGAGATACATCTGATAATTGCGATACCGAAGTAATTTGAGATAATGATCTGCTGTTTTTATAGTTATCTATCTGCCCCAATACTTCTTCAATAACTTGGGCGGAAGCCAAATTAGGAATAAAAACCAAAGTTAAACTACCTCCCACAATAGCAATTTGTTTCCACATTTGTCTTTTCATATTATTCCTCAATGTTTTATTCATAAAATCAAAATTATACAAATAAATTAATACTTTTGTCTGCTTGTCTGTTCATCTGAAGAGAAAATATCTCACAATGACCGATCACTTTGGTATCGGTAGAATGAAATTAAT
>JAALKG010000126.1 GCA_011088145.1 Cyanobacteria bacterium MH1_Bin12
CAACTTTATCATTTTTATCTTTTGGCTAAATCAAATTTAGATGCGTTTGCCCTGGACAATTTGACCTGCTCCCTGGGTGACTTACAAGTCCAAACTGTACCTCACCTCATAACTGCGAGAAATGCTATATTTAATAGGACAAACTAGGTGTCTTGTGAATATAAGAATTGTCTGTCAGTTGCTTTAATATGAAATCAGCAACATCAGCACGAGTAATTTTGAGTTTTGATGTTTTGTCATTATTAGCAAATCCATGGCGATAATTACCCGTTTTATTGCCCTCGACAAAAGCTCCAGGTCTAATAATTGTCCAATCGAGATTACTATTTTTAACATCTTGTTCTTGTTTTTGATGATCGGCAAATACTTCTTTTAAGAGAAATCCAAACATGATGTATTTCCAGAAAAAGTTCAGATTTTCCCAGCTATCTCCTGCTCCAAGGGTTGATTGACAAATAAAACGTTTGATTCCTGCTTTTTCCATCGCATTTATAATTTGTCGTGTTCCTTGTGATCTTATTTTACTTTTTACGTTTTTACCTGAACCGAGAACACAAACCACAGCATCTTGATTTTGTACTGCCTTTTCCACTGATTTGAAATCCATCAAATCCCCTTCAATAATTTTGAGATTTTTATCCTTGATATCGATTTTTGTTTTATCTCTTACAAATGCTGTGACGATGTATCCTTGATCAAGTCCTTGTTGTACAACTTGACGACCTGTTCCCCCTGTTGCTCCAAAAATAAGTAAATTCATTTTGTGATTCTTTCTCCTAAACAATTACCCTTTCAGTTTAAAAAAATGATCAATCTTCAGCTATCTAATTCTTGTGGAACTATCATGATCTTGCGATTAGTTTTTTTGGGTTTCAATTAATTGATAAAAATCAGCAATCTCTCGAATTGATTTAAGGTGATAAACTTGTTTGATATTTTGAACTTGTTGAATATAATCTCGGTATTTGGGGGTCAAATATCGCTCACATAGCCAAAGATTACGATAGCTATTGATAGAACTTTTTAAGATGGGGCTACCATCTGGCCATCCATCTGGTGGCACAAAAAATCCTGTTAAAAAACGTTTTGTTACCCACCAAAAATGAAGTGGTAAAGGTAAATCAAGATAAACTAGTGTATCGGCTTTGTCTAGTCTTATCCAAAGGGTTTCGATCGAACCAAATCCATCAATTACCCATCGATCAGTTGTTAAAATATTCTCATGGATAAGTTTATATTCTGCTTCGGTAACTTTTATACCTCCTGCTTGATATTGAATTTTGTCTAAAACATAAAGAAGTAAACTGGTCATGATTGCTAATTGCTTACTCAAAGTTGATTTACCACCACCCGCATTACCAAAAACAGCTATTTTTTTCATAAATAATCGGCTTTAAATATAGATTGATATAGTATCTTTTTTCCGAAACTATCAACCTTTTGCCTTAATTCTCAATTCTCAATTCTGATAATATCGTGAAAAATCCTCCCGTTCAACAATTTGACATAAATTATTCACCCCGCTTATCCAGCCAAAACCAAGACTGGAAAAATATTTTGGTACAACAGTTTCAACCTCCAGCAGGGGAGGGCAATTGTTATTATGATGACGAACATACGATTTTTTTGTCTCTTGCTCCTCGTCCAATTCGGATGACACAAATACAAGGTGGCAAAACTGATATAGGGTTATATGGAAAAGGGGATATTTCTATTACTCCTGCAAAGACACAACTTTTTGCTCGATGGGAAAGTGACGATCGCTATTTACAAATTCGTCTGAAATCTGATTTTATTCAAAGCGTTGCTAGAGAGACTCTTGAGCAAGATCCTGATCGATTAGAATTAATTCCTGAATGTCGGATTCCTAATCCACAGATGGAAGGAATCGGTATCATGCTATTAACTGAACTTCAACAGCAACATTCAGGTAATAGACTTTATCTTGATTCCTTGGCTAATGCCTTGGCTGTCAATTTATTGAGACATTCTGCCACGAGCAAACCTCAAGTGCGAATTTATGAGGGTGGTTTACCTATGGGTCAACTACAACAAATTTTGAATTATATTGATGCACATTTAGATCTAAATATTACACTGACAGACTTAGCGAGTTTATTAAATATGAGTCAATTTCATTTTAGTCATCTTTTCAAGCAGTCAATCGGTGTTTCTCCTTATCAATATTTGCTCGGACAACGAGTTGAACGAGCGAAGCGATTACTTAAACAAACAGATCGATTAATTGTTGATATCGCTTTAGATTGTGGATTTAATAGTCATAGTCATTTAAGCAAAAAATTTAGAGAATTGACTGGTATGACACCCAAAGCATACAGAACTAATTAAAATCAGTAATCGATGCGTTATCTTAAAAGAAATAACTGGTGATGATAAAAATATCGCTGATTATGTCGTTTATAAAAATTTTCCTGATGAAGTTTTGGCAATGTCAGAGGTGGAATATTGGAGTAAACAAATATTGATGTATTGGGGTTTTCCTAATGATTATTTTACTCAAACAGAAATAGAGCGATCGAAAATAAATGAAAAAATCAATTTTCGAGTTTTACATCTCGCTCAAGAAACTTCTCTACTAGAAATATTTAAAAATTTACTCTATTTGCCGAATCGTTGGACTGAAGAACAATGGCGAGATATCGAATATTTATTAAATCAATTTATCGGACAAATAGAAACAGATAAAATGACTTTTAAAGAAAATTTAATTCGAGTTGTAATAGTTTGTTTAAACAAAGATTTACCAATTCAAATTAATTCAGCAACTGATGTTTTAAGATTAGCAGTGGGTTTATCTGACGGTGACATCAGTTTAGCTCAACTGTCTAAATTTCGTAGTTTTAAACGTAGTGAAAGAAGATATTTACTCAATTTATTAAATAAGACTTCCCATCTAGAACAAGATTTTTATAGACACAAAAATATCTGAAAAAAATTGATGTTTGCTTTACATCCGGGTGATTATGCTAAAAGATTTCCTAATGTGGTAAAAGCTTATGATTTATTGTTGAATAATCTATCAATTACTACTTTTAATAGTCAATTAGAATTCTTTTTAGAAAATAAAGATAATCAAGCATTAGAGTTGTTAAAAACTCGTAGGGGAGAATTTCTACGTCGTTTAAATCACACAATTAGTTTATTTGGGGAACAAGCATCTCAAGCATTTATTCCGATAATTGTGCAACTAAAAATGATGCAATTGTTGAAACTACAGAGTTATTTGGAAACAATTAATTACCGTCTTTATCGAACTATTGCACCGAAAGGAAACTGGACAAAAATGCAAATTTTAAAGGCAAATGAAGATAATATTATCGATGAAAAAATACTACAGGAATTATTGTCTGCTATTGCCCAAGAAATTAAAATCAGAGTTGATAAATTTGCTCCAATTGTGTCTTTGAATGAAGATACCAAGATGATTAAGTTACAAACTAATGATAGTGATTTGACAAGTTATGGGCGTGGTACGATCTTTCCTATTCCTGATAATATTCAATTTATTCGTACTGCTAGTTATTGGCGATCGGGTGAGACAAATGATAATATTTGGTATGATAATGGCTGGAGTTTTTTCGATCGCTATTGGAAACCATTAGGTAACTGTTGTTGGAATGAACCTTATTTTGCTGCTGGTGCAATATTCTCAGGTGATCCTACTAACAGTAAAGATCTTGAAGGTAATGGTTGTCAATTAATCGATTTATATTTGAAACAATTAAAACTAGCTAACGTTAGATATGCAGTGTGGAATATTTTATGTTTTTCCCATTTATCCTTTGACAATGCAGAAGAGGTTTGCGCTTCATTGCAATGGGGAGAAAATCCTAGTCAAGGAAATTTATTTGAACCTAGTCGCTGTCAGTTTGCTTTTCCTTTAACAGGTAATAATATGACTAAATATATTGCCATGATTGACTTACATCATAATCACTTAATTTATCTTGATGCCAATCTTTATGGTTCAGTCTCATCTGCGGGTAGTAATTTAGAAAGACTATCGGAAAATATGCCTGCGTTTATGGAATATCTCGAAACTATACCTAGTGTTTTTGATTTGTTTAAGCATCAATCAAATGGTTTATCTGTGGCATATTCAGACCACAATTTGAATTTAAACAATCAAGAAGCTTACATTTTTCGTCCTGAAAATAAGCAGAATAGTTTCACTCCTTTTTCTTTAACTAATTTACTTATATAAGTTATTATACCTTCGACTTAGCTTATGGAGACTTTTCTCTCAATTTTGCTTCCTGAATAGGGTACGACTCTTCTGTGATACATTGTGGTTGTGATTCATTATTAAAGGAATTTTTAGGAAATTTTGGACCTACAGCAGAGAATAGATTGATCATAGATTGATTAGGACATTGATGATTTCTAAAAGTATTGCTATGTCGAGATTTTAACCTTTGTCCTTTGCTCTACAATTAGCTACAGTATTGTCTTATTTTATTGATTAATAAATACCTTATGGAATAAAAATTTCATAACCTTTCTTTCAATATCAAAATCAGGTTGCATCCTTTCCAAAATGAAATATCATGCACATCAGATGCTAACGATATAGTAAAATAGATGATTGATTACCTCATATTTGGAATTTTATAAAATGATTGCAGTACTTCCTTACTTTGGCTTTATCGGAGCTTTTACCGTAGTAACTTTAGTCTTATACTATGGTTTTCGTGCCATCAAATTTATTTAATCCATCGAAATCTTTGATCAATGATAAATTGCTTTTTTCATTGATCATTATTAAATAATTCTCATTTCTCAGTTTCATATCTAGCTCTTCAATTAGATTAATAAACTTTAAATTATTGCCAATAAAAAAATCTCCAATGAAGTTAGAAACACGATCGGAGAAAAGTATGATTATCAAATTGGTGATATATTTTAAAAGATTATTTCATCCCAGAAAAAGTGATATTCAGGACATAGATAACAAGCCCTTGCTCTGGTCACTTCTGTATTATGATAGAGACGACAAATTCTTTTTGAAGTATTTGTTAAATGAGACTAGGAGTCTTTTTGCTCTGAGGTTGTATTATTATCTTTCTCTTCGTCTTTTTTCTGGAAACCAGTGTTACCATAACCTCTACCACGACGAGAAGAGTAACGAGATTGTTTTTTACGAAATTTTCGAGCATAAGCTTTATTTCTTTCAGCTTTCTCTTTTTTAGGATTTGGACGTTTGGACATTATTACCTCATGAATAGAACATAATGCTTCTCCATTTTATGAGTAACTCAATCAATGTGAAGCATTACTGATTTAGATATTTATTTGGATGAAATATCGACCTTTAATATAACTTATTTAGAAACCAGAGAGAAGAGAAATTATTAGAAATTATCTCTTCTACGACCACCACCACCGCGGTTAAAATCTTTTTTCTCACGAGGTTTAGCTTTGTTAACTCTTAATTCACGGCTCATCCATTCTGCACCGTCAAGAGTTTCGATCGCTTTACTTTCTTCCTCTTCAGTCGCCATTTCCACGAATGCAAATCCTCTTACACGACCTGTTTCACGATCTGTAGGTATATGAACTCGATTCACTGTGCCATATTCAGTGAATACTTCTTTCAAAGTTTCGGAAGTAACTTCATAGGGAAGATTTCCTATATAAATTGACATGATTTACTTGTTTACGTAATTGAATGATTTGTAGAGAGCTAAGGATACTAGAAAACGGTCTGCCAACAAGTCAATAGAATAAAGACTATCAATACTGAAAACATCAGATAGGACAAACCGTTGAGGTTAATTTGGATGCCTTTGCTGGAGAAAAAATTTCAGGTAGAGTTAGTCGGATTTCTCCTGTGGTTGATGGAGATAGTCGCCAAATTCCTATCGAAATAATTATTCCTAACCGAGAGGGAAAATTAGGCAGTGGTTTATTAGCACGAGTCTCCTTTGAAAGTGGAAAGAGACAGCAAATAGTAGTTCCAGCCACAGCGTTACAAAAAGATGACACTTTATTTGTGATTAAACAGCAGGGAGAAAAAACTATTGTTCAAGCCAGAATAGTACAAATTGGCGATCGTCAAAATCAAAAAGTAGAAATTATTACAGGATTAAAAGTAGGAGAAAAATTTGTCCGCCGTAGTAGTCGTCCTCTAAAAACTGATCAAGAAGTTAGTTTAAGTGTTCTCTCTGAATCTGACACCGAAGAGAAAAGAGTTAGAAAAGGCAACAGGAAATAGTGATCAAAAACCGAATATTTACAACCTCCAACCTAATACCCAAAATACCTAAAATATGAACATTAGTAGTACTGCCATTCGTCGTCATATCGGAACTCTTGCCTTAACTGCTGCTGCCATTATTTTGGGTATATTTTTTCTGGGACAAATTCAGGTGGATTTACTACCATCAATTACTTATCCCCGTATTGGTTTACGTTTGAGCGCACCGGGGCTATCTCCTGAAGTTGCAGTGGAAGAAATTACCAAACCTCTAGAAGAAGCTCTCAGTGCCACCGAAGGAGTCATTCAAATTTATTCTCAAACTAGAGAAGGGCGAGTTAGTCTCAATCTTTTTTTTGAGCCTGGAGACAATGTCGATCAAGCTCTAAATGATGCCACTGCGGCTTTTAATCGAGCTCAAGGGCGACTTCCTGAGATTGTAGAACAGCCCCGTCTTTTTAAATATGATCCTTCCCAATTGCCTGTTTCTGAGTTTGCTCTTCGTTCTAGCTCCCTTTCCCCAGAAGAGTTACGGATATTTGCTGACGAAAAATTAGGTAAGGAGTTAGGGGTTATCTCAGGAGTTGCCTCAGTAGAAGTTTTAGGAGGTCTTACTGAAGAGATTCGAGTAATTATCGATCCTGTGAGACTACAAGCTTTTGGCTTGGGTTTGACTGATGTTTTAGGGGAATTAGACGATCGCAATCTGGATATGTCTGGGGGCAGGTTATCCGGAGGAGAGCAAGAACCTTTAACTCGCACTAGAGGAAAATTTACCAGTAGTGAAGAACTTTTGAATCTTGCCTTTGAATTAGATGGGAATGAAAATTTTCCCACACAAAAAATTTATTTACGAGATTTTGCTCAAGTTATTGATGGTACTTCTGAACAAAGAATCTTTGTGACTTTAAATGGAGAAAATGCGGTTAAGGTCAGTCTGCAAAAACAACCTGATGCGAATACCATTACTGTGGTTGACAGTATTAAAACTAGACTTGCTCAGTTCAATGATTCTAGAGTGATAAGCGAGGATATGGAATTAATTACCACCCTTGATGAGTCAGTATTTATTCGTAATTCCATCGCTAATGTTACTACTTCTGGTTTAATCGGTGCTAGTCTTGCTGCGATCGCAGTTTTGTTATTTCTCGGCTCTATTCGACAAACAATCATTATTGGGTTTTTTTGTATAAACCCTCGAAAAGGGTGATTAGGGATTTTATGACTGAGA
>JAALKG010000127.1 GCA_011088145.1 Cyanobacteria bacterium MH1_Bin12
GAGGTTTTGTTACTTAATCTTAATATACCTTTGTTTTTTTATCCTGATCTACTTACAGGATTATAAAAAAATGATTGCTCAATTAGCAAATCAAAATTTTCTTACAGAAGCAAATTATATTTCTAGTTCTTTGATAACATTAAATAATTTATTTTTATATTTGGAGGATAATCCAGCAGAAAATAGACTTTTTTTGAATAAAATAGGTAATTTATTTGAGAATCATATAAAGCAAGAATATGATTATATACCTTCTCCAATAACATTCAAATTAGCTCAACAAAAAACTAACCCAAAACTAAAAATAGGTTATATCGGCAGGACTTTGAGATGTCATTCTGTCGGTTGGTTAAGTCGATGGTTAATGCAATATCACAATAAAGATAATTTTGATTTAAATATTTATTTAATTTGTCAACCAGAAGATTATGTAACAGAGCAATGGTTTAGAAAAAATGCCAGTTCCATTAAAAGTTTTGGTTCTGATATAAATGAAATTGTGAGGGAAATAAGAAAGGATGATATTGATATTCTAGTTGATTTGGATAGTTTTACTAGTCAAATTACCAATATAATCATGGCACTAAAACCTGCTTCGATACAAGTATCTTGGTTGGGTATGGATACGCCAGGAATTCCTTCGATCGATTATTTGATCACTGATCCTTATGTTTTACCTGATAATGCTCAAGAATATGATTCTGAAAAGATTTGGCGTTTACCTAGCACTTATCTTGCTATAGATGGTTTTGAAATAGATGTACCGACATTAAAAAGAGAACACTTAGATATTGATGATCAAGCCATTATTTATCTGAATATTCAAAGTGCTTTAAAAAGAAATCCTCGTATTATTCATCTACAGATGAAGATTATCAAAGCAATTCCCAATAGTTATTTACTAATTAAAGGACAAGATTTAGATGAAACAGGACATAAATTATTTGAGGATATTGCTTTAGAGGAAGGAGTTAGTAAGGATCAATTAAGGTTTTTACCGTTTACACCCACCGAAGCAATTCATCGAGCAAATTTAAGCATTGCAGATGTTGTGTTAGATACTTATCCTTACAATGGAGCAACTACAACTTTAGAAACTTTATGGAGAGAGATTCCTTTAGTAACAAGAGTAGGAGAACAATTCGCCGCCCGTAATAGTTATACTTTTATGATGAATGCGGGAATCACAGAAGGGATTGCTTGGAGTGATGAGGAATACGTTGAATGGGGTATTAAAATTGGTACTGATGAACAGTTAAGAAAAGAAATTAGTTGGAAATTGAAGCAATCGAAAAAAACTTCGCCGTTGTGGAATGGAAAACAGTTTGCTGTAGATATGGAAACTGCCTATCAACAAATGTGGGAAATTTATTTACAAAATAATAATCATTAATTAATAAGCTAAAATTTCAAAATTCAGAGACTACTGGTATAAAACCAATCAAAAATGCTAAAGTGATGATTGAGAATCTAAAGTCAAATGTCGATAAAATAATGGATACTACAGAAACATACTCTTCTAATATTAGCCATAAAGACGAAGTAGAAACGGTAATTTATAGTCTAGAAGAAAATGATAGTGCCATGGTTAACCACACTGATGGTGGCTATGTTTGGAAGTTTCAATATGGCACGGTGGAAGTCTTTGTGCAATTAACGGGAGAAAATAGTGATGATTTGTTTACCGTTTGGGCAACAGTATTATCTTTACCCGCTAAAAATGAATCCGAACTCATGCGTAAATTACTAGAAATGAATTGGAATGGTACTTTTGAAACTTGTTTTGCTATTTTTAATAATCAAATAGTTGTTTCCACTCAGCGGACTCTTGATGATTTATCTCCTAGTGAAATTTCTAGATGTATTACTCTTGTAGCGACGATCGCTGATGACTATGATGATCAATTACAAGAAGAATATACAATGTAGTCTAAAATCATTTAACTAAGTGATAATCAAGTAATAATAGTCTTGAAAATAATTCGACTATTTTGTTTGTAAAAGGTAAGATTTATATCCTCATTTTTTAGGATAGTAAAGTTAAAAGGAAGAAGATTAAAGATGAAAACTTGCTGTTTTTTTTCTTCTTTCATTAATAAATTTGAGACCAACTTAATCAATAAAATTTTTGATAACTTTTAACTGTGGATTCCATCTCTCAAAAAGAATTTGAATGCAAATATAAAATTGGCAAATCAGCTTTTGAGCAAGGACGTTAACTAACTCAGAATAAAACTATGATAACATCGATCTAGAAAAGCCGTCGTCAACGACGGGGCTTTCAACCCAAATTTTTTGGTAAAAAACAAAAAAACAGATAATATTTAAAACAAAAGAACCACGGTTGATTATATATTCTTTACTATCTAATTAGATTTATTTATTAAAAATAGTTTTTGTGATTCTAACAAATTATTTGACATTTTTATCCTGATATTTCGCTAATTTATTTGATAAAAAAATATCTTCTTAACCTTACCTTTACCTAAAAAAAACTGACTTATACTATTATGAAATCCTGGACAGTATAATAATTTTCAATATTAATAAGATCATGAGAAACAATAACCGTAGATTAGCGACTTATTTATCATTATTGACTTTAGCATTAGGTGTAACAGCTTGTGGTGGAACAGATAACACTAATAATCAAACACCGACTGAACAAACGCCTACCTCTTCTTTATCTTTGCCTTTCGAAGATACAGTTAAGTTAAATGGAGCAGGTGCTTCTTTCCCCGCTCCTTTATATCAGAATTGGTTTCAACAATTATCCGGAGTAGCTCCTAAACTACAAGTTAATTATCAATCTGTGGGTAGTGGTGCAGGAGTCAAACAATTTGTAGCAGAAACGGTTGATTTTGGTGCTAGTGATGTTGCGATGAAAGATGAAGAGATTGCTTCGGTAGAGAGAGGAGTTTTTCTTTTACCTATGACTGCAGGAAGTATTGTCTTCGCTTATAATTTACCCGGCGTTGAAAATTTACAACTAAGTAGGGAAGTCTATGTAGATATTGCATTGGGGAAAATCACGCAATGGAATGATCCGAAAATTGTGGCGGATAATCCCGATGCTAATTTACCAGATAAACCAATCATTTTTGTGCATCGTTCTGATGGTAGTGGTACTACAGGTGTATTTACGAAGCATTTAAGTGCTGTTAGTTCAGAATGGAAAGATGCTATCGGTGAAGGTAAAACTGTCCAATGGCCAGCAGACAAAGGTCAATTTTTGGGAGGAAAAGGTAATGAAGGTGTTACTGCAACTCTAAAACAAAATGAAGGTGCAATCGGTTATGTTGAATATGGTTATGCTAAAAATAACGGTTTAAGTATGGCTGCACTAGAAAATCGTGTTGGTCAATTTATTGCACCCAGTGATGAAAGTGCGGCTAAAACCTTGGAAAATGTTGAATTACCAGAAAATTTAAGGGCATTTATTACTGATCCAGAAGCAAAAGATTGTTATCCTATTGTTACTTATACTTGGATGTTAGCTTATAAAACATATGATGATCCTAACACTGCGATCGCAGTAGAAGCAATGATTCAATATGGTTTAACCGAAGGACAAAAGGTTTCTCCTCAGTTAGGTTATATCCCTTTACCTGCTAATGTAATCCAAAAAGTAGCTGCGATCGCAGATCAAATTAGTCCAGACTATACCATTAAAGTTGACTAGGACAAACTGTACCTCATAACTACTCCCTTCCCGCCAAAAGATTGCATAAGCGAAAAGCCATCAAGATAGAGAAACATTCAGGAAAAAAGTTACTCAATTATAGAGGGGAAAGGGAGTATAAGAAACGCTACAATTTAAATTTAGAATATTTTGATGCATCTTAGCTTAACATCAAAGTTTAAACGTTAATTTTCCAAGTTTGTTGCTCATAATCCAAAATTAAAAGCCAATTTATTAATCCCTAACTTTGATTAGGATGAAAATAATCATAAATAATTTTAGCTAAATTTAAACCGATACCAGATACCTCCATTAACTGCTCTATAGTCGCCTCTCGTAAATAATCGATCGAATGAAAATGAGCTAAGAGTCTTTTTTGTCGTTCAAAACCTAAGCTTGCAATATCGTCTAAAACAGAGCGTTTGCTGGCTTTTGCTCTTTGTTGACGATGAAAAGTTACTGCAAAACGATGGGCTTCATCTCTTAATCTTCGTAATAACTGAACTCCTGCTTGTTCTGGGTTAGTCTCCACAGGTTCAGATTGATAAGGAAGAAAAATTTCCTCTCTTTTTTTCGCTAAACTAACTACTTTTAATTTGTCCATTAAATTCATTTCTTCTAATATTTCACACACTGAAGAAAGTTGCCCTTTTCCGCCATCAATCATTATTAAATCAGGATAAGTGTCTTGTTTAGAAAATCGTCTTTTAATTACTTCTTGTAAAGAGAGAAAATCATCTGAATGACCAATTCGTATCTCAGGATTTTGAATTTTATAATGGCGATAATGTTGTTTGGCAGGTATACCATCGATAAAAACAACTCTCGATGCCACCGCATTTGAACCTTGGAGATGGGATATATCATAACCTTCTAATCTTCTAGGTAAGGTCGTTAAATCTAATATTTGAGCTAAATCTTCGATACTTTTTAGATTCGTCTGACGAAATTTTTCATTTCTTTCTAATTCAATCTGAGCATTTCTTTCTACCATAGAAATTAGTTGTGCTTTTTGCTGTCTTTGAGGAGTAATAATATTAACTTTTTTACCTTTTTTTTCTGTTAACCAATTAGTTAATATTTCTTCTTCTAATAAAGGATATTGCACTAAAATTTCTGAAGGTATTTCTACTGAATCTATTTGATTATAGTGTTGTTCTAATACTCTTTGTAAAATTTCCGATCGATCATCATTTTGACCATGATTGGTAAAAAATCCTAGTCTACCGATTAAACGCCCGACTCTAATTTGAAATAATTGAATGGAAGTATGTTGATCATCTTGAGATAATGCGATCGCATCACGAGAGATAGTATCATCGGGCAAATTAACTTTTTGAGTAGCAAATAACTGCTCTAAAGAATAAATTTGATCACGATATATTCGGGCTTTTTCAAACTCTAAATCAGCAGAAGCTAACTGCATTTGTTGTGTTAATTGTTGAATTAATTTGTCAGTTCTGCCCTGAAAAATTAAGGCTATTTTTTCCATGGTTTGGCGATAATCTTCGGGAGTAATCAAATTTTGACAAACCCCAGGACATTTTCCCAAATCATAGTTAAGACAAGGACGATTTTTATATAAAGGTTTACGGCGTTGTCGCAGGGAGAAATTAGCTTTGATTACATCTAAAATTTCTCTTAATCTTTTAGTATCAACATAAGGACCATAATAGCGATGGAGTTTATTTGTTAATCTACGTTTACGGGTAATAAAAATACGAGGATAATCTTCAGACCATGTTATACAAACGTAGGGATATTTTTTGTCATCTTTAAGTAAAACATTAAAATGAGGTTGATGTTTTTTGATTAAATTGGCTTCTAAAGCTAAAGCTTCGGCTTCTGTATCAGTGACAATATATTCAATATCTCTGATTTGTTGAATCATTAAAGCTATACGGTGACTATGTTTTACCGATGCATTCAAATAAGATTTGACTCTTTTTCGTAAATGTTTTGCTTTACCAATATATAAAATATTGTCCTGAGCATCTTTCATAAAATAAACCCCTGAGTCTAGAGGTATATTTTTCAATAATATTTCTAATTTTTCTATCATTATTTCCATGGTCAAATTTTACTTTTAAAGAAACTCTTCTTTTCCATTTTGAATGTATTTAACCTAAATTGAAAATTATAAAAGTAAAATATTTTATAGTTTATTCCAGGCTCGAATCTTGACTGTATAAGTTATAGCAGAGAACGGGTTGATTAGGACATTGATGATTTCTGAAGGTATTGCTATGTCGAGATTTTAACCTTCGTGCTTTGTCTTTTGCCCCTTATCCTTCGCTATATTAGCTATGGTGCATGGGCTGTACAAATTATTAATTGTCAATTATCCTGAATTAAGGTTATTTATCTGTATTAGTTGAATATGTTTCTGTGAACATATAAATTTGTCAAAAAGCAGTAATATTTTGGAAATTGTATTCTATTCGACGACAAAAATGACCGAAATTTGATAAAAATTAAATATTAAGACTTTTCCATCCTATCTGAAGGAAAGACGTGAAGATTACAATGATGCCTTTTCCGACAATTTATTCCTGTCTTGATCCTAAAGCCATTTTGACTCAAATTTTATCTCATTATGCGATCGCATCGGTTCGCTCTTGTCAATTTTGGTATCGAGGCTTGAGTGATATCTATCTAATTGAAACCCAGGAACAGTCTTACATTCTGCGTGTTTCTCATCATCATTGGCGAAAACAAACTGACATTGAATTTGAATTACAATATTTAGAATTTTTGTATCATCATCACATTCCTGTTGCCTATCCTTTTCGCACGAACCAAGATCAATTATTGCTCCATATAAATGCAGCTGAAGGGGAACGATATGCGGCCTTATTTCCCTTTGCCCCAGGAAATATTCCCATAGGAGATTTTAATCCCCAACAAAGTTATCATTTGGGATTTATTTTGGCTAAGATTCATCAAGTGGGAAACCAGTTTAGCTGCGATTTTATGCGACAACCATTAAGTTTAAAATATTTACTAGTTGATTCTTTTGATGCGATCGCACCCTTTTTATATGATCGTCCCCAAGATTATGCTTATTTAAAATCAACTATCGAACAAATAAAAGAGCAACTTTATGATTTTCCCCAAGATTTTCCTCTCTGGACAATATGTTGGGGAGATCCTCACAGTGGCAATGTTCATTTTACCTCAGACAATAAAGTTACCCTATTTGATTTTGATCAATGCGGTTATGGTTATCGTATCTTTGAAATTGCCAAATTTTGGCAGGTTTGTATTAGGACGGGAATGAGTCGCAGAACCAGAGAAGCATTTTTAGAAGGATATCAAAGTCTTAATCCTCTTACTGAATTAGAATTAGAACATTTACAACCTTTCATTAAAATGGCTCATATTTGGTCATGGAGCATTAATGTCGAAACTTCAAAAATTTATAACTATAGTCACTTAAATAACCATTATTTTACTCAACGTTTAGAAAAGTTAAAATTCTTAGCTTCCCATAACTGGCAAATATTTTAGTAAAGGTGAAATGGAGAACTAAGGGGATTGGCGGGAAATGAAAATACCAATTTTAAAGATAAGTTGCTTAGTCTCCCTTACTAATATGAAGAGATGCTCAAAAAGGCTGGGTGGGAAATTTAGAGGACAGAAATGATACTTTTTGTCATGGAAATGTCCTAGGGCGTGTCATCAATTAAGCCAAATGACGATCGCTGCTAAATGAATACCA
>JAALKG010000007.1 GCA_011088145.1 Cyanobacteria bacterium MH1_Bin12
TTTTACTTTTTTCTGATTTTTTCTTTATATTTGATAATATTTTTGACAATTATTACTCAGAAAGCTTAATATCTTTTTCCTTTCTTCATTCAGATTATTTATCCATTCTTCTTTCTCTATTTTTATCAAATGTATCCCTTGAAAATATTGAAATATCCATCTTAATGTTGGTCTATTTGTTAATTTATTTACTTGATTTTTTATTTTTTCTTATATCGAATTCAGGTGAACTCAAGCATTAATTGGTAATTTTAAGGTAGCCACAGGGAAAATAATTTGTCCGAGTGTGGGGAATACTCGCACAGAAAAAGATTTTGAAGAACACATCAATAAAACAATAGAAACAGATTCACAAGCACAATGGATATTTATTTGCGATCAATTAAATACACATAAATCAGAAAGTTTAGTCAAGTTGGTAGCACGATTATGCTCGATAAAAGATGAATTAGGAAAAAAAGGAGAATCAGGAATAGTCAAAAGTATGAGTTCCCGAGCCTCATTTTGATCAGATGAAAGTCATCGCATTCGTTTTGTTTATAGGCCAAAACATTGTTCATGGCTCAATCAAATAGAAATTTGGTTTGGGATTTTAGCTCGTCGTTTATTGAAACGTGGCAACTTTATTTCGACGGAAGACTTGAAACAACGTATTCTCAATTTTATTGATTTTTTTAATGAAAATTTGGCAAAACCTTTCCGCTGGACTTATATTGGTAAGCCCTTAATGAAATAAATTGAATAATCTCATTTAATTCTGGTGCGGAGTACTAGTGGGATAGATTCTGCTTAAAAAACGAGGAATGATAGAATGTCTAAGTTAGATGAATCGAAATAAATCAAAAAGTAGAAAAACATAACCATGGCATCAGTAATCCAATGGTATCCCGGACATATAAGTAAAGCGGAAAGACAATTAAAAGAACAATTAAAAAATGTTGATGTCGTGATGGAAGTCAGGGATGCCAGAATTCCCTTAGCTTCTCATCATCCTCAAGTGAAAGAATGGATTGGTGATCAACCAAGAATTTTGATTCTCAATCGAGAGGACATGATTAGCGACCAACTACAAAAAGAATGGTACGGTTGGTTTAAAATATATGGGGAAACTCCATTTTTTACCAACGCTAAAGATGGAAAAGGGGTTAAAGCTCTCAAAAAGGCTGCTCAATCGGCTAAATCAAAGGTTAATGAGCGTCGTCGTCAAAGAGGGATGTTACCTCGCCCTGTTCGAGCTGTGGTGATTGGTTTTCCTAATGTGGGTAAATCGGCTTTAATTAATCGCTTATTGAATCGTAAAATTGTCGCTAGTGCCAGACGAGCAGGAGTTACTCGACAGTTACAATGGGTGAGGATTTCTAAGGAATTGGAGTTGTTAGATGCCCCCGGTATTATTCCTCTCAAATTAAACAGTCAGGAAAATGCTGTGAAATTAGCTATCTGTGAAGATATTGGCGATGCGGCTTACGAAAATGAAGATGTTGCCATTGGAATGATTGATTTATTGGTCAATTTAGGTAGTGAGTCTATATTAATCGATCGCTACAATTTAGATCCCTTAGATATGTCTGGAGAAGAATATCTCCATCAATTAGCCGAAATTAAATATAATAGCGATCGAGAAAGAGTTGCTCGTCAATTATTACATGATTTTCGTAAAGGCTATTTAGGTACTGTTTCTTTGGAACATCCACCCATAGAAGAAGTCATTCAGAATTGAGAATTATCTATAAAATCAAGTCATCGGCTCGAAATTTAGATATTAATTTGTCAGTAAAAAATAACCAGTAATCAATCTATTCTATGGAAATAGCTATTTTTGGAACAAGTGCAGACCCTCCAACTATAGCCCATCAAAGGATTCTAGCTTATTTAGCTGAACATTATGATTTAGTTGCTGTTTATGCTTCTAATAATCCTTTTAAGGCTCATACCAGTAATTTAAGGCATCGCGATCGAATGTTGGAGTTATTAATCGAAGAGTTAACTTGTCTCCATTCTAATATTATATTAGCTCCAGAGATTAGCGATCGACGTACCATTAATACCGTAGCGAAAGTGAAACAAAAATGGGGAGAGGATCATCTATTAACTATGGTAATTGGTGGGGACTTGAGCGAACAAATATTTGGTTGGCATCAAGCTGAACAGTTGTGGACAAATCTCAAAGTTTTAATCGTACCCCGTGATGGTTATAACGTAGACGACAAAATCGTTGAGAAAATTGATCGACATAGTTTAGGTTGCATAGTTGCTCAAGATCAAACTCCTGCATTTTCTTCTACAGACTATCGACGCTATCATAATCAAGAATTACTTACCAATTCAGTCCAAAACTATATTAAGGAGAATAATTTGTATTTAGATGGAAAAGAAAGCGGAAGAGATAAAAATTGATCTAGCAGATTTCAGAGTAGGAGTGGATAATGTCATTTTTTCCGTAGACATAAACAAAAATAAATTGTTAGTCTTATTAATAGAGGAAAAACAATCATCTTCTATTCAATCATGGAGTTTACCCAGCACTTTAGTTCAACAAGGAGAGTCTTTAGAAGAAGCGGCACAACGCATCCTCGCCGAAAAAATAAAAGTTGAAAATCTTTATCTAGAGCAATTATATACTTTTGGTGGAGTCGATCGTCAATGGCAAGAATCACCTAAAAATATTGCCAAATGCTATTTATCCGTTAGCTATTTTGCCTTGGTCAGATATGAAGAGGCTGAAATTACTAAAGATATAAAAAGAGCGAACTGGGTAACTCTGGACAGTCTACCAACTTTAACTTTTGATCACGATCGCATTGTCGAATATGGTCATCGTCGTTTAAAAAGTAAAGTAGAAAAGCCTGTAAAGGAGCTGGAAGGCCTGCCACCTTGTATAAATTCGATGCCAACGCCTTCGCTCCCTTTAAAGATAAACCTTTAGTTTTTGTTTAATTATTTTAAATCTAAGTAAGCGGCTTCTCTTTGTAATTGCTGAAGCAAACTTTGATCCCCTTTACTGCGAGCAACTTCTAAACGATGTTGTAAATTCTTTTTTAAGGTTTCCTTGTGAGTTTGACCTGCTTTGCTTTTTTGACGAGTAAATTTCATAATCATTTCTTTCCTAGATTGAGTTTATCTTAATATTTCAGATTTATAACTCCCATAATAGCTCCTTTTGCATTTTTTTGTATTCATTGTTACCATTCTTAAACTATTTTTATGGTAAAGAATTAAAAGACATACTTCAATTTGTTGATTGTTTAACTCCTACCCTCACAATTCCACTTTTTCAGTAAACCCTAGATATGAGATTTAATATTTTTGAAACATTTGACACATTGAAATCAGAAGTAATGGGATTTTTTTGATATCTTCAATCAAATGTCTAAAACTTAAAAACCAAAATACTTTTTACCAATAGTCAAATCTCAATTATAAAGATTAGACAATTGAAGTATATAATTAACGATTGACGATCGAAAGTTGAACAATGAATATGTCATCATCAAGTCGTTACTTTCGATGACAATCAGCGATCGCAATTATATTGAGCATTAAGTATTAACTATTCATTAATTGGGCATGACTAAATTTGTATTTGTAACTGGTGGTGTAGTTTCTAGTATTGGAAAAGGAATTGTAGCTGCTAGTTTAGGGCGTTTATTAAAATCTCGTAATTACTCAGTTTCGATCGTCAAACTAGATCCTTATATTAACGTAGATCCTGGAACCATGAGTCCTTATCAACATGGGGAAGTCTTCGTTACAGATGATGGTGCCGAGACAGACTTAGATTTAGGACATTATGAACGTTTTACCGATACATCCAGTTCCAGATTAAATAGCGTCACCACGGGCTCAATTTATCAATCGGTTATCAATAAAGAAAGAAAAGGATTATATGATGGAAGAACAGTTCAGGTGATTCCTCATATCACCAACGAAATCAAAGAAAGAATTCATCGAGTCGCCAAAAATAATAATCCTGATGTGGTCATTACAGAAATTGGTGGGACAGTTGGAGACATTGAATCTTTGCCCTTTTTAGAAGCTATTCGTCAATTTCGTAAAGATGTAGGAAGAGATAACGTTATTTATATGCACGTTACATTAATTCCTTGGATAGAAGCCGCAGGAGAATTCAAAACCAAACCAACTCAACATTCAGTTAAAGAATTACGCTCATTAGGCATTCAACCAGACGTTTTAGTTTGCCGTTGTCATCGTTCAATTTCTCACCACATCAAAGACAAGATTGCCGCATTCTGTGATGTAGAAAGTCAAGCTGTCATCACTTCTTCCGATGCTAGTTCTATTTATGAAGTACCTTTAATCTTAGAAGGAGAAGGACTAGCACAACAAGTAATTAGACTGCTGAGATTAGAAAATCGTCTTCCCGATTTGAGTAAATGGGAAAATTTAGTCAAAAAAATGAAATCTCCCCAACATTTCTTAAAGATTGCCATTGTGGGTAAATATATTCAGTTAAGTGATGCTTATTTATCCGTGGTAGAAGCTTTAACTCATGCCGGAATAGATTTGGAAGCAGAAGTGAAGTTATCTTGGGTGGATGCCGAAAATATCGAATCACACGGAGCAGATAAATATTTAGCTGATATACAAGGCATCGTTGTACCTGGAGGATTTGGCAATAGAGGCGTTGAGGGTAAAGTCAAAGCGATTCAATATGCCAGAGAAAATAAAATTCCTTTTTTGGGATTATGCTTAGGTATGCAATGTAGTGTTATTGAATGGGCAAGAAATATAGCAAATTTCGATAAAGCCAATAGTGCCGAATTTGATCAAGAAACTCCTCATCCTGTCATCAATTTACTGCCTGAACAAGAAGATGTGGTGGACTTAGGGGGTACTATGCGTTTAGGTTTATATCCTTGTCGTTTAGTACCTGATACTTTGGCTCATAGTCTTTACCAACAAGAAGTTATTTATGAACGTCATCGTCATCGTTATGAGTTTAATAATGCTTATCGGACTCAATTTGTAGAGAAAGATTATCGTATTAGTGGTACTTCTCCTGATGGGAGATTGGTGGAAATTATTGAATTAGTAAATCATCCTTTTTTTATTGCCAGTCAATTTCATCCAGAGTTTCTTTCTCGCCTCAGTCAACCTCATCCTTTATTTCTCGGGTTTATTAAACAATGTGTTGTAGAAAACAACTTATCTTCTAATACTTGAAATTTTTAATAATAGATTACTTAGTCAGTAAAGGAATAATTAACAATTAACTATCAACTATCAAGAAGAGTTGGAAAAATATTGACACAATCCATAATTGGGTACAATTGAAGTCTGTATAAATAATGGTGGAGTGTAGTTATAGACTTGTTGTGACTAGAAAAAAAGAACAACAATGGGATTTTTGGTTTTTATTACCAATTTATCCCTATCAACAAAGGCAAACCTTAAGAGAAGAAGTTATTTGCGATCGCATTTGGATATTTGAGCAACCTCACGGATTTTTATATGCCATTGTAACAATTCGTATGACAGTTGTTAAATTAAAACAAGGTGGTCTATTAGTCTATTGTCCTATTGCTCCAACCAAAGAATGTATTAAGTTAGTCAGAGAATTAGAAACAGACCATGGCGAAGTAAAATATATTATCCATTCCACTGGCTCAGGATTAGAACATAAAATATTTGTTGGTCCTTTTGCTCGTTATTTTTCCTCTGCTCAAGTATGGTGTGTACCAAATCAATGGAGTTTCCCCATTAATTTACCCTTACCATGGCTTGGTTTTCCTTGTAAAAGAACCAATATCTTACCGTTAGACTGGCATAAAGCTCCTTTTGCAGATGAATTTGAATATCATATTGTTGATATTAAACTGAGTGCAGGATCATTTGTTGAACTGGCTTTATTCCATTGTTGTTCTCAAACTTTACTCGTCACCGATGCGATTGTTCAAGTACCATCTCAACCTCCTGCCATTATTGAATTAGATCCATTTCCCTTATTATTTCATGCCCGAGAAACAGCTTTAGATAATTTAGAGAATAATCAGGCTAATCGTTTGAAAGGTTGGCAGAGAATATGTTTATTTGCTTTATATTTCCGTCCGAGTATGATTGATACGACTCCCCTCAAACAATTATTCAAGGAAGCAAAACAAGCCCCTGATCGTTCTTTTACCAATTACTTGGGCTTTTTTCCTTTTCGTTGGCAATCCAATTGGTTAAAATCTTTTGAAGCGATCGTCGATCAAGAAATACCTTTGGTAGCACCGATATTACAAAATATTATTTTACCTCAAGATGTAATTGAGGCTCGTAACTGGGTTAATAAAATATCCAAATGGGAAATTGAGCAGATTATTCCTGCCCATTTTAAAGCACCGATACAAACAACATCAGAAGAATTTACTCAGGCATTTAATTTTTTAGAGACAAATAACTGTGATCAAAAAAAATACCCTAGTGGAAAAGAACAAATTTTCCGACAGGATAGTTGCTTTATCAAGAAATTAGCATCATTCTTCGTTCGATTAAACATAGCTAAACCATCACCATTGAAAGAATAATAGCTCAAAGGATGACTATTCATTCTCCATTCTCAATTGTGATAATTCCTTGTCTGAACAATTGCACTTGTTTCCCTCCAAGCCCGAAGTAACTGCATAAGCTAAAAAATGGGCAACTATAACCTCACAACAAACAACCAAAGAAAATTACAGAGGTTTCCAATTATGACTTTCTTATCTATTTCCTACAAAAAAACATTGAACATGACCGTTGCTACCGCTCTAATTATTGGAGGATTAGCGACAATTGTCTCTCCTGCAAAGGCTGATAATTATGCGGCATCAAATCAACAAGTTAATCAAGTTGGGGTGGCAGTTGGTCAACATAATTCCGTATTAAATAGTACCGCTCAAGTTAATCTTCAAAAACAAACTGGTTTTTTAAATGGTGGTAATAATACAGCTGTTTCTAACACATTGGGTAGTCAAACAGGAGTTGCTAATGGTTTTGGCAATAATGTTAGTAATGGTTTATTACAAACCAATATCCAACAACAAACCGGCGCAGTGGGATTTGGAAATAACACAGGTATTTCGCAAATGGGTGCAAGTCAAACAGGTGCAGGTATAGGTTTTGGTAATAATCTACTCAATCAAACCAATCAAATTAATAATCAAACTCAAGTAGATGTATTTGGACTTTAAAGCCTTACTTGATTCAATATCACTTTGCTTTTGTTGTTTCGTAAATTATGGTTTACGAGCAATAATTGCACGATGGCGGACACTTGTTGAAACGACTTTAGGAGTTTCAAAGCCTATTTTTGTTAATAATGATTCCATATCCAAATTAAAGTACTCATCTAAATAAGGTTCGGTACTTTTTAATAAAGTCAAAACATAACGAGGCATCTTCTTATAGACTTCAGATTGAGGATTCATATCCATCATGGCAAAATAGCCACCGCTATCGAGTAATTGATAAGCTTGATTCATAATATCCTCAGCGGCAGATTGAGGTAATTCATGAAAAATTAAAAAAGCAGAAATCAAGTCATAGGATTGAGGTGCTAAATTACTTGCTTCTGCTGGTGCATGAATCCAACTAATATTTTTATTGTTCTGTTTGCTTTGATAGTTAGCAACGGCTAAAAAATGAGGGGATAAGTCTAAACCTGAGATATTACTGTCGGGATAAACTTCGTTAAGGGCAAATGTACTCAAGCCGACTCCACAGCCGACATCTAATATTTGTTGAGGTTGATCGCCTATTTCTTTTTGTAATACTTTATGATAACTTTGTCTTAGGGTTCGATCGCCATCAGCACTAGGAGCTTTAGAAAAAATAGTAGAATGGACGGTATAAGCAGCCGATTCTAATTCCCATGCCGCCTGCCAATTCAGATTGCCATTTTCGTAAGCATGAAATGAAGTGAGGTAATAAGGTGGGTAAGTAAAATCTTTTTTTTCAACCTGAGTTATTTCTGATTGCCAATCGTGATTTTTTAATGTATCGATATTTTCTTGCCAATTTACACCAATGAGATTAGCACGTTTTACAATCATTTTACGAGCTTGAGCTTTGGCAAATTCTGACAAAGGTTTAATACTTAGTAATCCATTAATTAGCTTAGTGGTTAAGTTATTTTCTGGTGTGATGGTCTTAGTATTCATAGTATATTGAAATAGTAAATAGATTATTACTCAACTCGATCGTCATTGATTAATTGTTACTGAAGAAGAGAACTATTTTTGTTACAAAAAATAAACTTTCTTTTTATCTTTAATAATTGACGTTTGACTAAATAATAACCAGATAATATAAATGAATATTTTTAATCTCAATAAAATAACACTTAGAAATAACAAGTTTTTATCGATCGCATTATTACCTATTAGTTTAGGACTGAGTATTATTAATGTCAACTTAGCATCGGCAAAACCTGTGACCTACGATTTTACCGTCAACGTAGTTAAAGGTTCCTTAAAAGGTAATACCTATAATGGTCATTTTTCCTATGATAATGAGACATTAACAGGTAAAGGTAGAGAAACAATTAATGCCCAAAATGGTTTGAAAGTATGTATGAATTTTTTTAACCAGATGCATAGTGAAACTAAAGATGTTGACTATCCTCAATATCCCGTTTTAATTTTTAAACAAGGACAACCTGAAACTTTAGATTTTTGGATGGAATCTCGTGAACGTGATATCTGGTGGAATCGTAACGGCTGGGAAGTAGAAATATCTCCAAGAGAAAATAGCTCAGAAATAAGCGATTGTAACAAGTAGTCAAAACTGGAATTCTGGAGGCTGAAATGCTAATTGAGAGAGCATCCCACTTTAGAACTAAGCATAAATACTTGAGAATGGGGAATTATTGAGATAGGAACATCTTACGTTATAGAATTTGTCATCACGACAGTTAATTTGGCACGATGACAATAACGTGTCACTGTACATTATATTGATAAGCCATCTACCGGACTTGAACCGGTGGCCTCGAGATTACAAATCACGTGCTCTACCAACTGAGCTAAGATGGCATGGTTAATATAATAGATTGATATCTAAAAAATTACCAAACAGTATACGATTATAACGAATTTATCCTAGGGTTTGTCAAGGTTATGTTCAAATTAAAATTTACGTTTGGGTAAAGTTAAGATTTTGTATCACTATTTTGGTATTGTACTGCAACGGCTTTATGATAGGATCTACAGACTTCAGATGTATAATGGTTATGGTGAGTAAATCTTAGAGAGTATTTATTTACATGCCCATTAATCTCACACAAGCAATATTGATAAGTTGATATGGATAAATATATCTTAACCAAAGAAGAGATAGAGGCCTATCAAGGAATAGAGAAAAGCCATTTTTTGAATCGCAATGCACGTAGACGAAATAAATCCCTAGGTGATTTGACTGGTTTAACGGGTATAGGATTTCATATTATTGAGGTTAAACCTGATCATGAATCTACGGAACTACATGTTCACTATTTTGAAGATGAATGTGTATATATACTTTCAGGTAAAGCAGAAGCTACCATCGGCAATAATTGTTATCAAGTGAAGGCAGGTGATTTCATTGGCTATCGGGCAGGCAGTGAACCACACAAGTTGAAGAATACAGGCAATGAGGTATTAAAGTGTATTGTAGTCGGTGAACGGTTAACCCATGATGTAGGTGATTATCCCAATAAAGGAAAGCGAATATACCGAAATCAAGGTCATCCTTGGAATTTGGTAGATATTGATGCGATAGAGGAACCCCAAGCAGGGGCGAAGAAATAAATCAAAATATAATCAAAAACAGTGCGAAGATTTACCTCTTCAGAAATCAGAATCTTAGGAAAGGTTAACAGCTGAGATACTAGACCTCTTGAAAATAAAAAATAAATCTGTAAACCTTACCTAGAAAAATATATGGAATTTTCACTATTGAATGTTGTATTAATATTTTTTATTTGAAATTACATTTTCTCCAATTTTTGACGAATTATGTACATTTTAGCCTAGTGCGATCGCCTCAAGCTAAAATGCTAAAACCTTTACTGTGAAAATATTTGAATTTTCTGGAGATGTCTACTTATTATTATTTCATTACCCATGGAAAACAAAGTTAGATTATCTATAGTCTCAAATCTCAGAGGGTGCGACCTTTATACGATAGATTGAGGGCTGTAATTCAATGGGAAAGGCTTTTAGAAAATTTTGAGACATAAAATCATCTAAAGTATTGTCTTATTTAATAAATTGATCAATACCTTGTAAAACAAAAGGTTTATGGCTTTTATTTAAACATCAAAATCAGGTCGCTCCCTATTTATTGAGTTTTACTTTGTATTCTATCTTTTTATGCGATCGCATTTTCCTTCTAGATCAAATCAAGAGAGATATAAGCAATATATCGTTTTGCTGGTTGATTTTGATCATGTTGAAATTGCCCCGATTATTTCAGTTTTGCCACAATCAAACTTAAACCTACTAGCACTACCAATTTGTCTATAATTCATACATTATCTTCTAGTATGAAAAACCTTGGAATAATAAAATAAATGAGGCGTTGCTAATTCAACAGATGACTTACAATCATTAAAGGAATAAATTTTTATTTTTGAGTTCAATTTTTGAGATTAACTACTCATTAAATAATATTCAAGATTTCAATAAAAATACATATGTTCAAAGTATTAAGAAAATATATTCAGATTCAAAAAAAAGACCAATTATCAATTAAGAATGATCTCTCCCATATTTTTAACCTTAGCAATTCTCATTTTGGCTCTAATTGGTTTTATTACCGAATGGTTGCCCATTGACTTAACATCCTTATCTGTAGCAATCATTCTCATGACCTTGGGTTTAGTGTCACCAGAAGAAGGAATTTCTGGTTTTGGAAACGCTGCAACCATAACGGTTATGGCAATGTTTATTCTCAGTTCAGGTATTGCCAAAACAGGTATTCTTAACTTAATTCGAGATTGGTTAATTAAATGGGGTGGTACAAATCCTACCCGGCAGATTTTAACATTGGGAATGATAGTTGGTCCTATTAGTGCTTTTATTAATAACACCGCAGTAGTTGCTATTTTTTTACCCATCATCGAACAGTGGAGTAAACAGAGTAAAGTATCTATTTCCAAACTATTAATACCTCTTTCTTTCAGTACCATATTGGGTGGAATGATAACTTTATTAGGTACATCCACTAATATTTTAGCTAGTGGTATGGCCAAACAATTGGGCTATGGAGAATTTAGTATTTTTCAATTTACTAAATTAGGTTTGCCTGTTTTCTTTATTGGTTTAGTATATCTTGCGATCGCGGCTCCTTATCTTTTGCCTGCGAGAAAACCAGCTGGAGGAGAATCTTTAAGTGATGATTATGAATTAAAAGAATATGTCAGTGAAATGATTATTATTCCTAAATCGAGTTTAATTGGACAAACATTACGTGGTAGTAAAATACAAAGAAAATTTGATTTAGATGTATTAGAAATAATTAGAAATGATGCACATTTTCCGCCACCTTTGGCAGATAAAATCTTAGCGGTAGGAGATATTTTATTAGTAAGAAGTAGTGGTAGTAATTTATTAAATATAAAAGATGAAAAAGGAGTACAAATATTAGCTGATTTTAAATTTAATTCTGATAAATTGGAGAGTAGTTATAATAATGAAGAAGAAAAAGTAGCCGAAATTTTAATTTTGTCTAACTCACGTTTAATTGGTTCTAGCTTAAAAGATTTACGTTTTCGTCAGCGATACAATGCTACAGTTTTGGCAGTAAGAAGAGGTCAAGAATTAATAAGAGAAAGATTTGGTAAAATTCCTCTCAAATTTGGTGATTTATTATTAGTTCAAGCACCAAAAGAAAGCTTTATTGGTTTACAAACTACTAGGGAATTATTAGTTTTAGAAGAAAAAAATATCGAGAGTTTAAGACCAGATAAAGCCAAGATTGCTTTGGCTATTATTTTAGGAGTTATTTTTATTTCAGCATTCAATATTTTACCTATTTTAATTAGCAGTTTAATCGGTGTTGTCTTAATGGTGATTACTGGCTGTTTAAAACCAGGGGAAATTTATGGTGCTGTTCGTTGGGATATTATTTTTTTACTCGCTGGTTTGATACCTTTAGGTATTGCAATGGACAATTCTGGTACAAATCAATGGCTAGCGGATAAATTGCTAATTGTTGGAGGGAATTTATCAGGATACTGGCTTTTGTTACTGTTTTATTTAGGAACGGCAATATTGACAGAAATTTTGTCCCATAATGCTACCATAGTTTTAATGATTCCCATTGGAGTTAAGGTAGCCGAAACTCTGGGTTTTGATGCTTTATCTATCATGTATGTTATTACTTTTGCCGCATCGAATAGTTATCTTGCACCCATTGGCTATCAAACGAATACCATGGTCTATGCACCCGGTGGTTATAAATTTTTAGATTATACTCGTATCGGTTTACCTTTAACTATCACTCTAATTATATTGACTCCTTTGTTAGTCATTAAAATTTATGGCTTGTAGTATTTTACTGGAAATTTTAGTTTTCAATCAATCTGGATGATTAATCGATCGCTTTTTCATTTAAGATGAGAATTCGATTAATTTTCTCTATTACAAATTAGCAATTAATGGCGATTTATTCATAATATTTTAAGGTTATTGTAATCAAAAAAATTGACATTTTATATATTATATAATTAGCAAATACATAAATTTTCATTTTCATGGAATTGAAATTAAATTTGGGAAAAATAGAAGTTCATTATTTAAAATAAAAAATATACTAAAAATGGTCAAAAATCATCAACAACAAGAACAGATACTTGCTTTATTGTTAATGAAATTTAAACTCAATCCTACCGAATCATTTAAGATTATTCAAGAATGGATTCAAAACAATTCAGACGAAAATTATGAAGTTTTAGAAAATTGCTTAAAAAATGATTTAGTCAAAATTGAGAATGGTTCTGTGATTAGTTTATATGACGAAAATATTACGACATTAGTTAATGATTTGAGAGGAAAAAATGGTATAGAAATAAAAGATAGAAGATATAAATTAACCAATTATCCTCAATGTTTTATTGGTACAGAAGCCGTCCAATGGATAAGGATAAAATATTCATTATCAGAGTCAGATGCTATCAGGGAAGGTCAAAAATTAATCAAATTAAAGATTATCCATCATGTTGCAGACGATCATGATTTTGAAAATGATTACTTTTTTTATCGTTTTTACATGGATGAGTAAAACTATTCTGGTAGTATAAACAAGAAAATGCTTATTTCTACGTCTTTACGTAATCAAATATTTTTGAATACTATTTGTCTTTTTTATTTTTTGATTTGGTATTATCGCAATTTTCAAACTTGTGAGATACAGTTTTATCCCCCTAAATACCGCAACTTTGGAGTCGGGCTGTTTCAAAGTCTTTGATAAATTCAGGCTATAACTGTCATGGGATAAAACTTAAATCGATTTTAATATCTAAGTTTTTTAACAAGTAGATAAAAATTGGATCTTCGTCATTTTTTGTTAAAAATAATCAAAACTTATTACTTATTACCCATTACCTAATATTTATTATCTTTTCCTCACCATAAATTAGAGAATAAATCACTAACTTTTTCCTCGTATTCGGTTTGGCTTAATATTCCTTGGGAAAAAGCTTCTTGTAATTTAGTTATTTTTTCTTCAATGACAAAACTAACTTCATGGTCATCTATTTGTTTTTCTAACATTGCTTTTTTGGCACTAAATTCTTGCTCCGTCAAAATTTCATCGGTAAAAGCAATTTCTAATTGATCAATTTCAGCTTGTAGTTGGTCAATAATTTTTTGATTATCAGGATTATTAACTTCTAATTTGGTAGATATAGGATTGATATCTTGGTTTGCTTGTCCAACGGGAGTTTCTGGTTTAAGACGGTTGTAATGCAAATCATTTTCTAAGTAAGTCACTAATTCATTTTCTAAAACTAAACCCCAACCAGCACCAGCAATTCCTGTAAAAATAGTTATTCCTCCCATAAACAGATAGGTAAGGCCTGCACCAGCTATATTTTGAATCCATTTACCTCGAGTAGTTTCAACTATAAATTCTCGTTGTTTAAAAATTTGTGTACTCGGTTCATAAATCTTGATTTTAAAGGCTAAGTTCATTCCTAATAATGTTCTGATGGTATTGGTTTTTCTAGCCTGAATGAGATAAAAACCTTCTTTACATACTCCTTCAACTTCATATTGCTTGCCTTTAAACCATAGCATTACTGATTGATATACTTTTGTCAAATCGCGATCGCTATTAAGAACAAAATAACTTTTGGCCATGATTTCTCGTAATGTTTAAGCAGTTGTCAAAAATGAATATAAATTCAGAACTCGGAAGTAAAATACTATATTTAGCCTTTAACAATTATTGTAACCAACATTTTGCTTTAGTTAAAGTGGTATATACTCTACAATTTCATGGCAAAAAGTTTGTGTGAAGATAGAGAATAGAACAAAGCTGATTATCAATAGCAGTTCAGATTTATTGATTATCAACTAATAAGTTTGGGTGGTAACCAGAGGCTAATCCCAATTTTGCAATTCATTTTGATTACAATAGAAAAATAATTTCTGATTGATTAAATGAGATGAAAAAAAGTAATAATCTATTTCTGGTATCTGGAACAAGAAAATGGCGACTCATTCCTTTTATGGTGGTGGGGATATTCATTTTCAGTCAAACATCAGCATTAGAATTAAATTATTTTCTCAAAAGTTATTTATTAATTATGGAAATTAATATTGCTTTCCTCTGTCTCTATTGGTTAAGTTTAGCCAAACATAAAAGCGATCGATAAAAATCACTATAATTATCGATTTTATAGAAATTATCTAATTTTTCAAAAATTTGATCAATTAAATATTAATCATTATTAGAAATATGAGAAATAAATTTTTAGCTTTAGCAATTACATTTTTTGCTGGTGGTTTTGGGTTACATAAATTTTATTTAGGAGAAAAAATCACTGGTATTTTATATCTTTTATTTTTTTGGACTTTTATTCCTTCTGTTCTAGCTGTGTTTGATTTTATTGGTTTAATATTAATATCTGATAACAATTTTAATATTAAATATAACAATCTACCACCAGCAAAACCAACATATAGTTTGAACCCAGCCGAAAATAACATTTCTAATTTAAAACAAATCAAAGATCTATATGATTCAGGTATTATTACAGCAGAAGAATATGAACAAAAAAGACGCAAATTTTTTGATTTACTTTAATTTTAAAAATCAATAATTTTTATATTTAAGATAATATATAACTCAGTTATTGATGAATTAATTGTCTATATAATAATAGTATTTTTTTGTAATAAAAATAGAAAATAGTGTCTAAACTTAATTGGTTTGAACAAATTCCTTCATGGATTTGGGTTTCATTAATTCCTGTCTTTGGTGGTGTTGCTCATATATATGCAGGTTGGAAAGGGAAAAAAAATATCTGGATATTATGGGGAAGTTGTTTTATTCTGGGTTCGATCGTTTTAGGGTCTTTATTTCCTCAATTATCATTTTTGATTTGGACAGGACAAGTTACCACTGCTTTTGTATTTAGAAAAGAATTTTTAATTGCCACTGCACCTAAAGGGGTTTTAATTCCATCGGCAAAAATCGCTCTTTTAATGGCGGAAAAAAAAGGACAAATAGATATTAATCAATGTACTAAAGATGAAATGGTTTATGATTTAGGTCTTTCGATTATTTATGCGAACGATATCGAATTACTGAGAAATGAAGGTTACATATTTACCGATATTGATGAATTATCAGAAGTTGTGGGTATTCCTGAATCCGTTTTAAGAAGAATCGAGCCGTTAATTGTATTTCGTTATGATGTAAACAAAGAAATGGAAGTCTCTTGGCGAAGATTAAATAGTTTTTCTGTAGAACAGTTAGTTGCCCATGATATTCAACAGCTACATGCGGAGAAAATTGTGGCAGAAAGATCCAACAGAGGGACTTATCAATCCTTGATTGATGTCAGAAAAAGAACGGGAATTCCGATTGATGTATATCGACATTTAGTGTAACTGTTAAAACAAAACAGATAAACACGGGACTTGGTCTATCTATTTTATTATGATCAACTATTCTCTAAACTAGATTCATTAAGCTACACTTTCTGATATTTATTGTCATAATTTAGTCTGGTAATGTATATTGAGAGACTATTTTTTCGGCATATTCAGGCACATGATTCGCCAGTTTTTCAGGATAATTGCGTTTGACATAAAGATAATTACGAGTAAAGTGAGAATCGATCGAAAAACGAGCATATTCTAATCCTTTAGGGCCTACTTTCTCAATTACCACCCCCATTAATTTTGCGGCCCACATGGGTAAAGTAACCCCTTTATCATAAGCTGGAATACTGTTTTGTACTGCATTAGATCGATCGCCTGAAGAGTCCACAGGTTGAGTGTTTAATTGATCTTGAACTAAATCTAACATCTGTTTACCTGTATCATTTCTGACCACAATCCATTGCCAACCAAAAGGTGCGCCCATATAACCAACCACCAAATCAGCCAGAGAATTCACATAATCAAAACAAGTCATACAAGAAGGAGCAAAAACGTCCTTGAGTTTATTGGTTTTTAAACCAAAAAATGGTACTTTTTCCACGGTACCATCCTCATGTCTGAAATGTACCCGAAAATCCTGCATAAACTCGTAAGCAACAATCGTATCAGGAGATTTACTAGTTGTGTCTAAAAATTTCTGTAATCCTGAACGAGTAACATTATCGACACAAGGTGTACCTAAAACATAGAGTTTTTCTAAACCTAATTTGTCTTCCACTTCTCTTAATGCCTGAATTTGACAGCCAACTCCAATGACTAATAATCGCTTCATGCCTGAAGTTTCAATCTGTTCTAATACCGATAAATTAGGAGACAAAGTTGGTTTATTTACTTTCGCCCCTAAAATGTCCTCTGTAGTGGTGGCGATAATCGGTTTAGGTTGAAAACGATCTTCTTCACTGTTTTGAACGCAGACAACTCCTTCTACTAGTCCCTGTGTCAACATTTCACAAGCGATCGTACTAACAATTCCAGTCCATTGAGCTCCTTCGATGGGTTGTTTTTTCTTGGCAGACATCATTTCCTGATGAACACCAAAGTATAAGTCATCTTGATTGTCTAAATCACGACTACGCCCGTGGGTAGAAGTTTCTAACTCAGCAATTTGTTGATTAATAAAAGCACAGGCTTGTTTAACGTAATGAATGTAATAAGTATCGCATAAGCCACATTCACTACATAATTCCTTGGCAGGGCGACGACTACCTACTTTTAGAGCTTTAGCTTTTTTATGGGAATTAGTTGCAGTCATATTAAAATTTTTTATAGTCTATACTTTTTAGGTTAATCATTATTTTCCTATTTTCTCAGATTTTATCTAAAATAACCTGAGGTTGAGATAAGAATTCATCATAAGCTTAGTCTCAAAATAAATAGGCTCTACTGAAAAAGTAGAATTATTAGGGTTAGGAGTCATCACAATTGAACTTTGATCTTTGATCTTTTATAACCTAAAGCCAATCTTCAAATAATGGACAATACCCATCAATGGGTACATGATAATTTTGTAAAGGAGAATATTTGTTCTGACAAATTTGGTCTTCATAATGACGACAATTACCACAAGATTCCGTATTAAGCTGACGACGTAAAGAACTATTTTGTTGTAATAATTCTCTTTGAGATAAACCCCTCAATACCAGTTCATCTCCTTGCCAACGAGCTTCTATTAATCCTGTATCAGCAAAGTTTTGCCAACGAGAATCACGATTAATTTGGTCTGGTAAACTAATGGTTATATATGCTCCTGTTTCATTTAATTCTCCTTCGTAATTGTTTTTAGGTGCTACCTTGGGTTGAATAAAAGGAGTGCTAACGGGTAAATCAACTTTGACTCCTTGAGAAGGGGAATGTAACTGATAGCGATTTTGTAATTCCTCCAAACTAGTTAAATCAGCTAGATAATTAGGTAAACCATGAATGAAAACTATATGTTGTGGACGTAGATTATGAATTAATTGAGTGGTATTTCTGCCGTCACTATGTTCAGCTAATAAATAATCTTCAATAATGATTTGTTCTGTTTGATAGTCTTTAGTGAATTGTTGAAATTCTTGACTTTGTTTCATTTTTGATTGTTCAGGAATCAAAATTAACCATTTATGTTTATTTTCTAAGCAATATTCTTCTAAATGATTTAATTGATCTGTTAGAACTATCGATGGATAAGTAGTTAATTGATGTCGATCGAAGTTATCATTAACTCTGTGCATTCTCGGTTTGATTTTTTCATCCCAAAATAGTGGTTGGTGTTTGGCAAAATTTTGGACATTATCAGGAAAGTAATTGATTAAATCTAAATATAAATCACAAGCAACGGGTAAATTACCATCAACCCAAATATCAATGTCTTTGCCTGTAAATTCATGGTGCGATCGCAATAATTTTAATAATTCTTGTCCTAAACCAAACATTGGTACAGGTAAAAAGACACTCACTTGATTAGCCAAAGCCGATTTAATTTTGTCCATTAAATGCTTTTCTTGTTGCCGACGATGAGGATGTCTAGCAGTACCATAACTACCTTCAATAATTAAAACATCAGGACTCAAACCTCTCAAGCTATCTAAAGATAAACCTTCGACGAGTTGTAAATTAGATAAACAAAAATCTCCTGTATAAAAAACTTGATAAATTTTTTCCTGACAATAATATTTAAATAGAAAAGAAGCCGCACCAGGTAAATGCCCAGCAGGATATAATTCAACGGTTAAATCAGATGCAAGGTGAATAGGCGATCGCCAAGGAAGAACTTTAGTAAAATATAAATTATCCTGATCATCTTCATTTAACCAATTCAGAGGTAATAATTTCGTCGTGACTTCACCCGCATAGATTGGTAAATCAGGATAAGCTTGATGCAAAGAAAGTAAGCCAGAAGCATGATCTTGATGGGCATGACTACAAAAAACCCAATGAAAAGCATCAATTTGTTTTTCTTGTAAAACAGAAATATTTTTTAATCCGCAATCGAGGAGAATACGATAATCTGCAATTTGTAATAAAACAGCAATCCCTTCCGTGTTGTTCCCTGCACCAAAGGGATAACAAGATATTTTAAGATCTTCTTCTATCGAATTAAATTCTTGCTGTTTTACCATAGACTGTAACTAAATCGATTTAATGAGCTGAACCATTACCATCATAATCGTCACTGTCATAATAACCATTTTTGTTACCAAAATATACTGCTGAGACTATAAACAAAGCCGTAAATACCACCATGAGTGTTTTAACATCCATGTTTTTTTGTTCCTTAAAATAATTGCTGTTTGATTCTTATCAATGATAACAATTAATTTTGTCGGTACTCTATTAAATTAACACTAAGATTTACAAATTTTTTCTATAAACTTTGAACTTGTGTATCATCAACAATCAACAATCAACAATTCTTATCCCTAATCTACATACATTAAAAAAATGCAATAAGTGCATGAACAGGGGATTTTGGTGACAAACAATACAAAATGGGTTATCTTGAAATTTATAATTAATTTAGTGTAATCTTAATTAATTGTTAATCATTTTAGTGTGAGGCCAAACTAAATAATGTTGAAAAATAAAATAAGCAAACTCGCTCAAACAGCGATCGCTTTAGGTGCTGTTGCAATTGCAAATCCCGTTCAAGCAAATGAGCTTGCCACTTCCGATATCGATCAACTTGATCCTATGGCACAAGTTACATCTGTTTCTCAACTTAGAGATGTATCGCCTACTGATTGGTCTTATGAGGCATTAAGAAGCCTAGTAGAACGTTATGGTTGTATCGTCGGTTATCCTGACAAAACTTTCAGAGGAAATCGTGCTTTAAGTCGTAACGAATTTGCCGCAGGTTTGAACGCTTGTATGCAACAGATGGAGCGTTTAATCGCCGCTAGTGAAGCCGTCTTAAAAGAAGATATTGCCAAATTACAACGCTTGATGAAAGAATTTGAAGCCGAATTAGCGGCTTTAGGTGCCAGAGTTGACAACTTAGAAGGTAGAGTCGCTTTCTTAGAAGATCATCAATTCTCCACAACTACCAAATTATATGGTGAAGTAGCTTTTACCTTAGCTCAAGCATTCGGTGAAGACGTTGACTCTCAAACTGTATTGAATAGTAGAGTTCGTTTACAACTAAGTACTACTTTCACTGGAAAAGATGTCTTATATACTCGTTTAACTTCGGGTAATCTTGGTAACTCTTTTGCTGACGAAATCTGCACTAACGAAGGTCGTTATGCTTATGATGGTCAAAGTGACCATGATCTTACCATCGATCGTCTTCATTACTATACTCCCATCAACGATAACCTCAAAGTATTTGTGATGGCCAACTTAGGTGGACACCATTTTTATGCTGATACCTTTAATACAGGTTTAGAAGCTGGTGGTGGTGCTAAAGGTTCATTATCCAGATTTGGTGAACGTAATCCTATTTATCGTCTAGGTTTAGGTGGTAAAGGTGTTGGTTTCAAATATAAAGCAGGGTCTAAATTCGACTTTTATGCAGGTTATTTAGCTAGAGGTGGTGAGGATCCTGCTGACGGCAGAGGATTGTTCAACGGTAACTACTCAGCTATGGGACAAATTGTTTATAAACCTACAGATCAACTTAAATTTGGTTTTAACTATTTCCGTGGTTATGACCTAGGAAGTTCATTTGTTTTAGGTGGTACAGGTACAAGTGCTATCGGTAGAATTGGAGATGGTTCCACCGGAGTCGAAAGTAATGCATTTGGTCTCCAAGGTAAATTTGATATTTCTCCCAAATTTAGTCTTCGTGCATGGGGTGGATACATTGATGCGGAAGTTGATGGTGGTGATGAGGCCGAAGTTTGGACTTATGCTGTTGCCTTAGCTTTTCCTGACTTAGGAAAAGAGGGTGCTTTAGGTGCAATTATTGTTGGTGCAGAACCTTATGATGGTAGTGCCAGAGATAATGAAGTTCCTTTACATGTGGAAGTTTCTTATAAATATCCTCTTAACGACAGTATCTCAATTACACCAGGTTTAATGGTACTTACTTCTCCAGATCAAAGAAGTGACAGAGATGCCGTTTATATCGGTACTATCAGAACTACATTTACTTTCTAAGTTGATTAGTTTTTATAGGTAATACTTTCAAGCTCAATCATTATCAATAACTTTTTTATGGTTCATGAGTTTAATAGTCAAAGTTAAGTTTAATTAGCTTTTTCTGTTAAGCTCTTTTTTATTTGCAAATCACAATTTAAGTTAGGGGCTTACGTGGAAATGAAGCCTGATAATCTTTACTGATGTTACGCTAACCATTTCTATTGATTATAAATATCTGTTGAGTGTCTGAAATAATTGAGATTAATTCAAACAAGTTGAATACAGAGAAAGAAGAATTGCTTTTACTAAAATAATTATCGCTGACAAATGAAGAGATAGTTGTTTTTTTGATCTTATTGTGCCTAATATTGAGATCCTAATTTATTTCCAGATTTACAATTGGATTGTTTTGCTTTGTGTATAAGCCTGAAAGGCTGCTCCTGCAACTTTTAAGGAATAAGCACTTTGACGATTATCTATATATAAGGATGTTCCTTTTTGTAGATGTTGTAAAACTATATTTGTATCCAGTGCAAATAGTCCACGACGACTACCTACTTCTATTTCGATCGATTCTTTCCCTCGAATGATAGTCCCTTTTTCTCCTTCAAATTTGATTGTACCTTCATCTCCATGTATTTCTAAAGTGCGATCGCTACTTTTAAATTTTTCCCCTTTCCCATAAGTTATATTAACCATCATTTCATTTTTAAATTTCAAATTAGTATGACAATAACAAGCGGAAAAATATCCCGTTTGAGGAGCATCCCAAAAACGACTAAAACAACTAACGGTATCAACTTCTCCAAATAAGTCAGTAAAACGATTGATGCGAGAAAGGGCAGCAATGAGTGGAAAGCCATAATCCTCATAACTATAAGTCCAATGGGGAGCTTTTTTTTTCTTCGCTAAAATGGTACTGTACCGAGCTAAAAAAGGATTTCCAATTTCATGGAGATGTTTTTTAATCCCTTGATGGACACCACCAATAATCTCAATATGTTCAACGTGCAGTAATTTGTGTTTTTCTTGCGCTAATTTGATTAAATCTTCTGCTTCTTGAGGATTTGTGCTTAAAGGATATTCCACGATGACGTGTTTATCCGCTAACAATGCACCTCTAACAATATTTCCATGATCTCGATTGATATTACAAATACAAACTAAATCAATATCCGGATTACTAACTAATTTTTGCCAACTAGAAACCACAGGTACATTAAAAGTTTTGCTAAAATCATCAGTCTTTTCAATGCTATTTCCTACTACTGCAATTAATTTACTATGGGGATTATTCTCAAAAGCCTCAGCTCTTTTTTTGGCAGCATAACCAGTACCAACCAAACCAACTTCGATCGTCTTTTCCACCTTATTGTAATTTATTATCATCAATTTCCCTTTTGCATTTCCATGAACAATGATAGATACAAAAGCTTATCCTGTCTGAAGCTCAAACCACAAATTCGATCGTAACAAAACCATTCTAAATTTTTTCACAAATAATAATTTGCCAAAATAAACAAGTAAAAATGGAATCATTGAAAATATTGACTTATGTCTGGTTAATCCTGAGAGGAAGTTTGAAAAGTATCAGATATTGTATTTTAGTCGCCAAATTTGAGGGTTAGGGGGCATTTTCACTAGTGAACCAGACTTTTTATTTAAACTTCCTCTAATTCCTATAGCAAAAGACAAGGGGCAAAGGACAAAGGTTAAAATCTCGACATAGTAATACTTTTAGAAATCATCAATGTCCTAATCAACCCGTTTTCTGTTATATCTTCATTAAAAACGCTTTTGCGTAACATTCAGATTCAGATTTCATTCTCGATAGTCGAAATGAGAATGATGATTATGTAATTCTGAATAGATTTATAATCAAGCTGAAATAACAAAATATAATTCAATTATTGGAAATTTTGACATGAGTTTATGGGCTCGTATTCTGATTGGAATGGTAAGTTTACTCTTTGGGATAAGCTTTTTAATGACTGCTATTGATCCTAATGGAATAATCGAGAATGATATTATTGCCTATGGAATGTCAGCATTTTGTTTTGTGATTGCGACAGCTTGCTTCTTTGAGCAAAGTCGTCCGATAACTTTACGTTTAATTGGTTTAATTATTTTTATCGCTTCTATCAGTTATGTAATTAATAGTTTTCAATCTCAAAACTTTCCTCAAGCAATAATTTGCTTTTTAGTATGGGGAATTCCTTCTGGTTATATAACCATAATGGGAAAATATCCATCTTGGGGTAAAGCGACTCAAGTCTTTAACAGTAAACAAAATAAGAGAAAATAAAATAAAAGTTTTAAAGCGTTATTTTAATCGGCTCTGTTTGTTAACAATCCAAGCCATTTCCAAAGAAAAAACCTCTTATTGAGAGAAGTACTGATCTTCTTTTACATTAGATAAGTTGGAATCGAAGAGGACATTTGAAAAGTGTGGCTCACCACTAAAAATACTCCCTAGCCGGCAATTTAGGAGGATTTAGTGGGCATAATCATGATACTTTTGTTCATGAAAATCGCCTAAGGTTGGAAAGGAAGCCCCAAAGAATCCATAAAATCAGGATCATGGGCTGGACTATAAACATCAATGGGAACACTAATTTGAGTTTGAATAGCAGGAGTGGAAAAACCTGAGATAGAAGAATTACTATTATTCTCATTACCGACAAAAAGTTGACTAGTTCGTCCTTGATTCCCATGACCAGAACCAACATAAACTTGAGTGGAAAGATTAGTTACATTATTACCCCAACAATTATCCGTGCTTCCCATTGAGACATCATTGCTTTGATTACTGGGAGTCTGAGAGCCACGCACCGCAACTTGTAAAGAAACGTCAGTCATCACACAAGAAGCATCAGCAGGTGAAGAGATAATCGGCATCACAGCTAAACTTGAGCCAAATAAGAGAAAAAGAGAACCAAATTTTAAAAAATTCATAAATTGACCTGACAAAAATATTAACTATAAAGAGAAGAGAAAAAGAAGTATAAACTCAGAACTTGTAAATGTGGACTTGTTCTGAGTACTTGACTTGCTGATTAAATGAGAGTTAGAAACCAAATACATCCACTTGATTTTGATTGTTGGTTTGATTGGTTTGATTGAAGATATTATTACCAAAACCTATACCTGCTCCTGTTTGATTTGTGCCCATTTGAGAAACGGCAGTATTATTTCCAAATCCAACGGCTCCTGTTTGTTGCTGAAGATTGCCTTGAAATAAACTGTTACCAACATTATTGCCCAAACCATTAGCAACTCCTGTTTGGCTACCCATCGTGTTAGAAACAGCAGTATTGTTCCCACCATTAAAAGCACCAACTTGTTTTTGAAGATTCACTTGAGCCGCACTATTAAATACCGAGTTATTTTGACCAACTGCAACACCAACTTGATTCATTTGTTGGTTTGATTCAGCATAGTTGTCTGCCTTGGCAGGAGAGATAACAGCAGTTAAGCCTCCGACTAAAATTAAACCTGTAGCAACGCTGATTTGGAAAGCTTTTTGATAAGAAATAGATAAGAAACTCATAATTTAAAAACCTCTGTAATTTTGTTTTGTTTTCTGTTGTGAGGTTATAGTTGCATCTTTTTTTACTTATGCAGTTAGTATGGCAATCGACTATTAGTTATCAGCTATCAGCTTGTATAAAAAATATACTGGGCAATGCTTTTGGGTTTTATAAATATTTGAAAAATTGATCAAATTAATATTTTTTCGTTGCTATTTTTATTTGAGTTCAAAGTTCAAAGTTCGCTATTTACATTGATTGTTAATATGGTGATAGGTATTTTTATTTTCTCAAATTAATTATTCAAGTTAATTATTGAATTACTATGACTCAGAGTATATCCTCTAATCGATTTAGCGAAATTTTGGCTCCTAACACTGATGGTCAAATACTGGTGGAAGATAATGCTTTTAAGCAGTTTGGGCAAGAAACGATCGCTTTGACCAAACGTTTATTTATCCAGTTAAAACGTCGTCCTTCAACCCTCGTAGCGGGAGTTATTCAACCATTCATGTGGTTAATTTTGTTTGGTGCTTTATTTTACAACGCACCTCAAGGTTTATTTGGTGATGAATTTAGTTATGGTCAGTTTCTCGCTCCGGGAATTATTGTTTTTACCGCCTTTTCTGGTGCGTTAAACGCTGGTTTACCTGTAATGTTCGATCGAGAATTTGGCTTTTTAAATCGTCTGTTAGTCGCACCTTTAACCTCTCGTTTTTCCATCGTCGCCGCTTCGGTCATCTATATAATTAGTCTTAGTTTGATTCAAACTGCGGTTATTATTGTCGCAAGTGCTTTTGTCGGTGCAGGTTTACCTAGTATTGGTGGTTTGATGGCTATTTCTGCGATCGTCTTTTTGATCGTTTTGGGTATCACAGGATTAAGTCTAGGACTAGCTTTTGCCTTACCTGGTCATATTGAATTAATTGCCGTCATTTTTGTGGTGAATTTACCTTTACTCTTCGCCAGCACTGCTTTAGCACCCATGAATTTTATGGCTGGTTGGTTACAAGTAATTGCTAGTATAAATCCTTTAACCTATGCGATCGAACCTATTCGTTATATCTATCAAAATTCTGATTGGAATTTTTTGAGCGTCGTGATTAACACCCCTTGGTTAGATCTTAATTTTGTCACGGTTTTATCAATGTTAGTTGCTTTTGATATATTAATTTTATTAGCAATTAAGCCATTATTAAGTCGTCGTTTTGCCTAATGAGTTAGAATCTAGATGCTATTTCAATCTGACGAAATATTATGAAAACCTTGCTTCTATATCCTCTTTTTCCCAAAAGTTTTTGGTCTTTCGAGAAAACCCTTGAATTAGTCGGACGTAAAGCACAATTACCTCCACTAGGTCTAATTACCGTAGCTGCTATTTTACCCCAAGAATGGGAATTAAAATTAGTCGATCGCAATATCGAAGATGTGACCGAAGCACAATGGGAATGGGCAGAACTAGTTATTTTATCAGGCATGATTGTCCAGAAAGAAGACCTACTAGCCCAAGTACAAGAAGCCAAACGACGAGGAAAAAAAGTTGCGGTAGGAGGGCCTTATGCCACAGCTTTATACAAGGAAGTAGAAGCAGTGGGAGTTGATTATCTCATTTTAGATGAAGGAGAAATCACCATCCCCATGTTTGTCGAAGCATTAGAAAAAGGGGAACAAACTGGTATGTTTCGCTCAGGAGGAGAAAAACCCGATGTTACCACCACCCCTATCCCTCGTTTTGACCTCTTAGATTTCAGTGCTTATGAACAAATGTCAGTGCAATTTTCACGAGGTTGCCCTTTTCAATGTGAATTTTGCGACATTATCGTTCTCTATGGACGCAAATCTCGCACCAAAACACCTCAACAAATGATTGCTGAGTTGGAAAAACTTTATGAATTAGGTTGGCGACGAAGTATTTTCATGGTGGATGATAATTTCATTGGCAATAAACGCAATGTCAAATTATTGCTCAAAGAATTAGCCCCTTGGATTGCAGACAAAGGTGATCCATTTTCTTTTAATACAGAAGCTTCTGTGGATTTAGCCAATGATCAAGAATTAATGGATTTGATGACCGAATGTAATTTTGGAGCTGTTTTCCTTGGCATTGAAACCCCTGATACCGATAGTTTATCGGTGACTCAGAAATATCAAAATACCAGAGATCCTTTAAGTGATTCTGTTAACAAGATTATCAGTTCAGGATTACGGGTGATCGCAGGTTTTATCATTGGTTTTGATGGTGAAAAAACAGGTGCAGGCGATCGCATTGTTAGTTTTGTGGAAAAAACAACTATTCCCTTAGCCTTTTTCAGTATGTTACAAGCCTTGCCAGACACAGCTTTAACCCATCGCTTGATCAAAGAAGGACGTTTGAGAAGTGAATCAGCGAATATTAATCAGACGACTTTAATGAATTTTGTTCCGACTCGTCCTCTCGAAGAAATTGCCTCTGAATATATCAATGGTTTTTGGAGTCTATATGATCCTGAAAAGTTTTTAGATCGTACCTATCGTCATTATCGTATTCTAGGGGAAGCACCCTGTCATAACAAACCCAAAGATAAAACTAAAAAAAGAGCCAAAAAACCTTTGGATTGGATGATGGTTCGTGCTTTATTTATTATTTTATGGCGACAAGGAATCCTACGCAACACTCGCTGGAAATTTTGGGGCTATTTATTTGATATGTATCGTTATAATCGAGGTGGTATTGCTAGTTACTTAGGAGTTTGCGCGCAAATAGAACATTTCATCGAATATCGTCAAATTGTCAAAGATGAAATCGAAGCACAGGTTTTTCAATATTTACAACAAGAAGCTTTATTAGCACAAAATCAACAAGAAGCTAAGGTCAATATTGAGGCGATGAACAATGTAGCTTGATGACAATTAAAATCTCGGATGATGAAACTACTCACATAAATCGATCGTCATAACTAATTCGATTACTTATAATTAAACAATAAAAACTTATTTTTCTGCTTAAATCATTATGACTAAACTTAAAATTATTTCTACCTTATTGATTACTTTTGGTATTATCAATATTCCTGTTCAAGCTCAAAATATCAATGACAATCAACCTGATACTTTCCAATCCAATGAAGTGAATCCCTTATATGGTGAGAGTGGTTTTAATCCTCTGGATTTAATTCATAATGCTAATTTTTTCCGAAATCGTACTAGTGCTGATTTTGCAGAAGACACCAACAAAAATTTGGATACAGCTGCGGATGATTTCAAAAAACAACAGTTACAAAGACTGATAGAAATGCAACAACAAAATGACACATCAGTTAACGGACAGTCTAATGATGTTATTACACCCTAATAAACTTAAACTTCTGTGAAAATAATGAACAATTAATAAGGTATTCGGTAATAGGTAATTGGTAATAGGTTTTGATTATTTTTGACGAAAAAGGACGAAGATCAAATTATTATCTACTTGTCAAAAAACTTAGAGCCTAAAGTCTACCTAAGCTTTATTCTATTTTTGGCCCATAATTGACGGTTAGAGGGAGGACATTTTCGATAGTGAGCTAGACTTTTCAAACGTCATCTAAGTCATATACTTCCAACTCCTATGGTTTTAACCAATAAGAGTTGGCTTCTTTTACGAATATCAAAGCCTGGGAGGATTTTATCGTTAATTAATTCTTTATTTAGAAGTACTTAAAGTTGTCAAAATATCTTCTGCGTGAGTCGAGGTTTGTACTTTATCATCAACATGAATAATAATACCTTCACCATTAATAATATAAGTTACTCGCTTTGGATAGCCACCACCATCAACATCATAAGCTTGAGAAATACTTCTATCGGTATCAGCTAATAAAGCGAAAGGTAAATCATATTTTTCTTTGAACATTGTATGGGAAGATTCATCATCATTACTCACCCCTAAAACTACCATATCTTTATCTTGATATTGTTGATAGTTATCACGGAAACTTTGAGCTTCTTTAGTACAACCAGGAGTATCATCTTTAGGATAGAAATATAAAACTACAATCTTACCTGCAAAATTAGATAAAGAGACACTATTGCCTTGATCATCTTTTGTTGTAAAACTAGGTGCTTGAGTGCCAACTGTGAGTGCCATAATTTTTTCTACAATTTTAATAAAATTTGTTTACTTAACTTCACATTATATTATCTTCGATCCAGATGAAAATACCTTTACCTCGAAACTTTAATCCTCCCAAAGCCTTAAAAGTTTATGATTATTATGATGTTACGATTAATCTTTTTGCGGCTTCAATTCAACCCCATCAATTTAGTTTAAAAAAACTTCAGGAAAAAAAGATAATTCCTCCTGATTGGCAATTAAAAAAACCTGTGAGAAAAAAAGCCGATTTATTATATTTATCTTTTGTAGAAGGTTTAAATATTACTATTACTAAAGGAAAAGTAGTTTTTGTTCAAAAACTAATGAACAAGACTTCTTTAGAAAAAATTATTAAACAATTTATAATACAATTTAAGAATTTTAAATATAATAAATTACAAATTGTTTTAAGGAGAATAATTACTTTACCGACGAAGATTAATAGTAGTTCTAAGTTTATTAAAAATATTTTATTAAATGGTTCTGAGTGGGATATTTTAGGACATAAACCGAAAAGACAAATCAATTATTATTATTCCAATTTTTCATTACCTTTAATTATAAATATGGTTGATTTACCATTAAAAAACCATAAAATCAAATCTAAATCTTGTTTACTAATTAGAGGAATATTTGAAAAAAAAATTGGTTCAAAACAGCAAAATGATAATCTATTATTATTAATAGACAAGTATCGTGATCATATAGATATTTTTAATAAAGTTGTGGATAGAGATATTCTTAATCGCTAATTAAGGCTTACAAAAATATGATCTTACTATTCTTTCATTCTCTTCACAATAGAATTTTTATAGATTAATAAATTAATAAGGAAGGTAGCAATTTAATTATAGTTTTTCTGATAAATAATCAGCTGTTGATTCTACTAATGCGATCGCCTGTTCATAAGGTAAACGGGTAGGTCCAATTAAGCCGACACTTCCTACAGGAAGTTCATCTTGAGAATAATAAGCAGAGATTAAACTACAAGAACGCATTGATGCTAAAGGATTTTCTGTACCGATACGAATTTGTACTTTATTAAAAGAAATATTATCATTATTAAGATTAAAAATAAGAGGAAATAATTGTTCTTGTTCTTGTTCTAAAAAATTTAATAATAGTTTGATTTCTTCTATTTGGGTAAATTCTGGTTGTTGAACTAATTTGGAAAAGCCTTGTAATAAAATAGGTGTTGATTGAAAATCCAGATGTTTCGATTTTATTTTACTTAATAAATCCTTAATAAAATTAGCATAATTTTTAAATTCATCATCTAATTCTTGCCAATTTAAAGAACTAATTTTTTTAATAGATATTCCTTTTAACTTATGACTTAAAAAGTTAGATAATATTTCCAATTCTCGATCGATTATTTCTGAAGAATATTCTGTTTCTTCCGCCGTTAATTGATAACCATCCAAAATAAAAGATTCTGTTTGATAATTATCAATAACCATTACTAACATAATTTGTTCGTTAGGTAGCCGCACTAACTGTAAATGATGCAAAATACTACTCATGGTTTGAGGCAGAGTAATTAAAGCGATACATCCACTTAAATCAGCAAGAATATTGGCGATTTTGTGAAAAATCAGGTCATAACTACCAGCAAAATACTGCCATGTAGCATCAAGAAAATTTTCGACAGGAAACTTATTAACATTATGATCTAAATCTAGTAAGCGATCGACATAAATACGATAACCTGAATCAGAGGGAACACGCCCAGAGGAAGTATAAGGTTGATAAAGAAAACCCGCCTTTTCTAACTTACCCATCACATTACGAATAGTAGCAGAACTGATACTAAAATCGTATTCTTGGAGTAAAGTTTTGGAGCCTACTGGTTCAGCCGTAGCAATATAATGTTTAATGGTTGCCCGTAATATTCGTTGATGGCGTTCATTAAGTTGAAGTTGAACAGTCATCTGTTAATATAATTTGTTTTAAAAAAGATGATATTACTGATATTCGATTATATCTGTCTATGTTTATTTAGCCAGTATAACTTTATCTGTTTATTTTTATCTGACACAAATAAATAATTGATTATACAATCTCAAAAAGATTACTTTTGAACTCAATATTCATGATGTTTTTATTTATAATAGTTTGAGATTAACTCTCTTCAGATCTTACACATTAAAGATTATGACATATTTTTATTCAATGTTAATTACGATCCTTTTTGATATTATTCTCCCTATTCCCAACTCTGTTATCCCCTGAAATCTAAATGATAAATTTATTGCCGCCAAGCCGATTTACTATCTGCTGAATAAATCCAAAAGCTATACTAGTACAAGTTTTGGTGCCTTTCTAATTCTGACAACTTCTACTCTTACAATTCCATTTTTTCGCCCAAACCCTATCTAAATATTGATTATGTTCCAAACTACTCGTCGGCGTTTAGCAATTTGGTACACTAGTGTCACCGCAGTATTATTAATCATTTTTGCCACAGGGATTTATGGTTATGTTTATAAAACGTTGATTGATAGAATTGATGATACTTTAAAACACGTCATTGAAATTGTTGAACCTTCTTTAGTCATTGAAAAAGGGACTATTGGTAACCGAAGATATAAAGTTAATTTAGATGCCAGTTTTTATCAACATCCTCACACAACCAATCAAGTAGAAGACGACCACATTGATTTAGAATGGTTTAGTCCTAATGGTGAATTGTTATGGCAAACAGTAGAAAAAACTTTACCCATCCCTCTTTCCTTCAATTCTGGTGGTAAAACAATTCGCATCTCTGACGATTATTTACTACGACAAATAACCAAAAGAATACAAAAAGAGCGTTATGTTTTAGGTTATTTAAGAGTTAGTCATCCTCTTTTTGATGTTGTAAAACCAATTCGACAATTAATTGTCGATTTGAGTGTAGCAATTATTTTATTGGTTATGGCCGTAGGTGCTATCGGTTGGTTTTTATCTGGTATTGCCATTCAACCAGTGAAAGAATCCTATCAAAGTTTAAAGCAGTTTACCGCTGATGCTTCTCATGAATTACGTAATCCCATTGCGACTTTAAAAACGAATATTCAAAGCTTATTATCTTATCCTCAAATGGATTTAGAAACTCAAAAAAAGCAGTTAAATATTTCCTCTAGATTAATCGAAAGATTGGCTAATTTAGTTAATGATTTATTATTTTTAGCTCGTAATGATAGTGGTATTATTAATCATGATTTTCAATCTTTACCTTTAGATGCTTTACTTTTAGAGGTAGTAGAAGAACAAAAAATCATTGCCCAAGCCAAAGATATTCATTTAGCTTTAATTATCAAGGATAATCAAGAAATATTACCTCTAGTCATAGAAGATGAACTCTTTTTTATTAATGGGGATTGGTTACAAATAAACCGTGTTTTTACTAATTTAATTAGCAATGCTATTTTACATGGAAATGCAAGTTCTAATAAGTCAAAAAAACTAGTTATTAAAGTTATTTTAACTGCTCAAAAAAAACAAAGTAAAATATTTTATCAAGTAATAGTTGAAGATAATGGCATCGGCATTGTCAATGATGTTTTACCTAGTTTATTCGATCGCTTTTACCGTGGTGATAATGCACGTACTTATCAAGATAATAATTCTAGCACTGGTTTAGGTTTAGCGATCGTCAAAGCGATTATTGAAAATCATCAAGGCAAAATTGCAGTGGAGAGTAAAATCAATGAAGGAAGTAAATTCATCGTTACTTTACCCTCTCAAACAAATCAAGTTGTTTAAACTCTAATAATCATCGTCAAACTATGGACTATCCCTGATAATTGGGAAGACGCTTGATATCGGCTCCTAAACTTTGGAATTTTGCTTCTAAATCTTGATAACCTCGATCAAGATGATGTAAACCTTGAACAATAGTTGTTCCTCTTGCAGCTAAACCAGCTAAAACTAACGCAGCAGATGCTCTTAAATCAGTAGCCATCACAGGAGCTCCCGTTAAGAAAGGAACACCAGCAATAACAGCACAATTGCCTTTGACTTTAATATTTGCACCCATGCGTTGTAGTTCTGCGACATGACGTAAACGATTTTCAAATACCGTCTCTGTGACAACACTATTACCTTCGCTAACAGTTAGCAAAGCCATGAATTGAGCTTGCATATCAGTGGGGAAACCGGGGTAAGGTAAGGTTTCAATATCACTACCCTTTAATTGACCAGGGAGAGTACGTAGGGTAAATTCATCTTCTTTTTGAACTTTACAACCAATTTCCTCGAATTTAGCGATCGCAGATATTAAATGTTCAGGGTTGATAGAAGTAACGATAATTTCTGAGTGGGTAATTGCTCCAGCGGCTAAAAATGTTGCTGCTTCAATGCGATCGGGTATAATGTCATGATCAGTAGTACCAAGACGATTGACACCCTGAATAATAATAGTATCAGTTCCAGCACCAACTATTTTGGCACCCATACTGTTACAAAAATCGGCTAAATCGACGATTTCAGGTTCTTTAGCTGCATTTTCAATTATAGTTTCTCCTTCGGCTAAAGTAGCCGCCATCATGATGGTTTCAGTTGCACCAACACTAGGATAATCTAAAAATATTTTTGCTCCTTGTAAACGTTGATTACGTCCTTGAAGAGAAGCATTAACCACACCATGTTCAATGACAACATGAGCACCCATAGCCTGTAAGCCGCGAACATGAAGTTCTACGGGTCGAGAACCGATGGAACAACCACCGGGTAAAGGTACATGAGCAACTCCCAAACGAGTTAAAATAGGACCAATAACAAAGAAACTAGCTCGCAACTGAGAAACTAACTCATAAGGTGCTTTCACTGCCTTTAAATCACGAGGATTAAATTCCCACACAGAACCAGATTTTTTGATTTTAACTCCTAAAGAAGTTAAAACTTGCCCCATCATATTAATGTCTACTAAGTTAGGCATATTACTTAAACGACAATCATCATCGCAAAGTAATGTACCTGCCATAATCGCTAAAGCCGAATTTTTTGCTCCGCTAATTTTGACCTCTCCTGTCAGATTTTTTCCACCAATAATTTCTAAGGCGGGTTGAGCAGTCGAATTAACAACATTTGCTTCTACTTGCTTCATTTGTGTGGAAGTATTAATTGTTTTGTCCTCCAAATCCATAATTTGTGAAATATTCCATATTTTGGTTATGATTCTATACCATGAAATTCATTTTTGTGAATTTTTTCTGAAAATAAGCTGAGATTATTCGATTATTAACAGCTAAAAACTAATGAGAACGTTCATCTAACCATTGCTGAAGAATAATTGTAGCCGCACGTTTATCAATTAAGCCTTTATTTCGAGGAGAAAACTTTTTACTATTTCTTAACTGTTCTTCAGCCTCCACAGATGTAAATCTTTCATCGGTAAATTCGATCGCAATTTCTAAAGCATCACCTAATCGTCGGGCATATTTCATTACTTGTTTGGCTTGAAAACCAATTTCACCTTCTCTGTTGTAAGGTACTCCTACCACCAAAAGATTAATATCTCTTTGATTCACCAATTCACGAAACAATTCAACATCATTTTTAAAAGAAGTTCTATGAACAGTAGTTAACCCCGTTGCGACTATACCTAAACCATCACAACCAGACACACCTATTCTTTTTAAACCAATATCTAAGCCTAATACCGCAACTTTTTCCATTATTCAATTATTTTAATCTGATCTAAATACACCACAATAATTAATTACTATAGTCCTGTTTACTGATAAATTAAGGGCAGTAAAAAAAAATTTTAGCAATCTGACTATTTATCATGGGCATCATCACGGTAAAAACTGAACCCTTTAACGATCAAAAACCTGGAACTTCTGGTTTGCGTAAGGCGGTAACAGTTTTTCAAAAACCTCATTACTTAGAAAACTTTATTCAATCTATTTTCGATAGTCTCGAAGATTTAATCGGTCAAACGATTGTCTTAGGTGGAGATGGACGTTACTACAACCGTCAAGCTATCCAAACCATTCTTAAAATGGCCGCAGCAAATGGAGTTGGTAGAGTCTTAGTTGGTGCTAACGGTATTTTATCTACTCCAGCGGCTTCTGGTATTATTCGTAGTAATCAAGCCTATGGCGGTATTATTTTATCTGCTTCCCATAACCCTGGTGGCCCTGATGGAGATTTTGGGGTTAAATATAATATTAGTAATGGTGGTCCTGCTCCTGAAAAAGTTACTGAGGCAATTTTCGATCGCACTAAAACTATTACTCAATATCAAGTTTTAGAATCCGCTGATATTAACTTAGATCATGTTGGTTCTTTTAAACTCGGTACGATGGACGTTGAAGTAATCGATTCAGTTAAAGATTATTCCCAATTAATGGAATCTTTATTTGATTTTGATCTACTCCGTAAAACCTTGACCAGCGGTGACTTTTCTCTGTGTATCGACTCCATGCACGCCGTTACGGGCCCCTATGCCAAGGCAATTTTTGAAGACAAATTAGGAGCAAAAAAAGGAACTGTGATTAACGGAGAACCTTTAGAAGATTTTGGTGGTGGTCATCCTGATCCTAATTTAGTTTACGCTCAAGAATTAGTGGACATACTTTTTGGTGAAAATGCCCCTGATTTTGGAGCTGCTTCTGATGGTGATGGCGATCGCAATATGGTTTTAGGATGTAATTTTTTCGTCAATCCCAGCGATAGTTTAGCTGTCTTAACCGCCAATGCTCATTTAGTGCCAGGCTATAAAAATGGATTATCAGGAGTCGCTCGTTCTATGCCTACCAGTGGTGCAGTCGATCGAGTAGCCGAAAAACTAGGTATTCCCTGTTATGAAACTCCAACAGGTTGGAAATTCTTTGGTAACTTATTAGATGCAGGCAAAGCCACCCTTTGCGGAGAAGAAAGTTTTGGAACAGGTTCAAATCATATTCGAGAAAAAGATGGACTTTGGGCAGTTATTTTCTGGTTAAATGTGGTAGCTGCCAGAGGCGAATCTGTCGAACAAATCGTTAAATCACATTGGCAAGAATATGGTCGTAATTTTTATTCTCGTCATGACTATGAAGCCGTTGCAAGCGAAGGAGCAAATCAATTGGTTGCTCATGTAAGAAATCAATTTGCTCAACTTCAAGGTAAGCAATTTGGGCAGTATATTGTTGACTACGCCGATGATTTTAGCTATACCGATCCCATTGATGGTAGTGTCAGTAGTAATCAAGGAGTTCGTATTGGTTTTACCGATGGTTCGAGAATTATTTTCCGTCTATCTGGTACAGGCACAAAAGGAGCAACGGTGAGAATGTATCTAGAAAGCTATGAATCTGATAGCAGTAAACAAGATTTGGATACTCAAGAAGCTTTAGGAGATTTGATTGAAATTGCCCATGAAATTTCTCAGCTCAAAAAATTTATCGATCGAGATCAACCTACCGTAATTACTTAAATATCAGATGATGTTGTGTGTAACTTTAAGTAAAAGTATAAAGTTATTCGGGATAATTTAAAAATTATAAATTGTTCCAATCTTTTAAAATCAATAGCTAACATTTAGCTGAATATAGCATTGGAACTCAGGTTTATTAGACTATAAACCAGAAAAATTTAATTAAACAGCCAAATTTATCTGACAATATTTAGAAAATTGGTTATTCAAAGTAATCAATTTTCTAAGTGATTTAATGCTCATCTTCATATCAATAAAACACTTTCTAAGTAGCATGTAATGATCCTTATCAAAACAGCAATATTTATCTGTAATCATTGATGAATATAGTTTTGTGAAAAAAAATATTTTTATGCTTATGTATAGCAATTTACTTATATAAAGTTTGTGTAAAATTCATCTCCAAAAATGTTCAGTGTAAATAATTAGTGAAGTGAACTATATCAAGCCAAAAAAACCGTGAATACCCTGTTGTTTTGTAATTAGAATGAAGAATATAATTGGATTAAGTTCAAAGCACGAATGTTAAAAAGGATAATTAATAACGAAAAGCTTTATTTTAAATAAAATTATTTAGTTTCATTATCAACTTAGGTAAATCACAATTACGAAGATCATGGCAATTAAAACCTCTCTTGAATATAAAGTCGCAAACCGAGAATTGTTTACTGATTATAAAGAATCTCAAAACTTAAAAATTAGAAATGAAATTTTGCAGTTGAATATAGGATTGGTCAGAAAAGAAGTTTCTAGTTGGATGAATCGTTGTCAGGAAAATTATGATGATTTATTGCAAGTTGGGGTTTTGGGTTTAATTCGTTCTATAGAAAGATTTGATGATGAAAAAGGTTATGCTTTTAGTTCTTATGCAATGCCTTACATTAGAGGTGAAATTCAACATTATTTAAGAGATAAAGGTTATTGTGTACGTATTCCTCGTCGTTGTTTGGAATTAAAAAACCAGTCTAACCGTATAACCAGAAAATTAAGAAATGAATTGAATCGTCAACCAACCGATAGAGAAATAGCTAGGGAATTGGGTGTTTCCTTAGAAGAATGGCAAGACGTTAAATTAGCTAATAGAAATAGAGAACCCATCAGCCTTGATATTAGTACAAACGATCAAGATAATAAAACTAATCTAGTCAATTTTTTACCAGATCATAAGTATCGTAGTTTTCAATTGGTACAAGAAGATCAAATAAGATTACAAAATGCGTTAGCAGAACTAGAAGACGGGACTCGTAAAGTGTTAGAGTTTGTGTTCTTACAAGATTTGACTCAAAAAGAAACAGCAGAAGTTCTCGGTATTAGCGTTATCACTGTTTCTCGCAGAATTAAAAAAGGTATTGCCAAAATGAGAAATTTAATTGAACCAGGAGAATTTTAATATATAGTAAAGCTAGTTCACATGAAAATTATTATAATTGGAATAACAATTTAAGCTGTCAAACAGTTCTTAGATCATGAACAAACTTTCTATTTTATTAATCTCAAGTCTCTTATTTTTACCTGCTTGTGGTGGTGAATCGCAAGTAAACAATACTGATCCTACTCCTGTTCCACAACCTGAGTTTACTGATGGTGGGGCTGAAGATCCAAGTCAAATTAATCCTCCTTCTACTTCCACAATCAGTGGTTTAATCCCTTCTACCAAGTCTCAAGAGAGATTAAAAGCAGTTAATCAAGGAAAAAGTAATCCTTTCAGCAGTATGCGACCTCCTTCGGTTGTGAAAGTTACATCTCCCGATATAAAATTACCTGCTAATATTAAAGCTTTTAGGCAAAAAGCGATCGTCAAACCGAATTTTAATAGTGGTTCGTCTGCTAATGCTAGTAGGCCTGGCACATCTAAAAATGGCAATCAGGTTGCAATTCTTAAAACACCTCAAACTGGTGAAAATATTGATGCTATCAATATGGATAATCAATTAAAATCAGCACCAGAAATTAAAATACCAGAGATTAAAGTTCCTACCGATGCACAAAATATGCTGGTTTCTGGAGTTTTAGATTTACAAGGACAAAGTGTTGCCTTGATAAAAACTCCTTGGGATGCAACAAGCCGTTCTGTCCGAGTTGGAGATGTTCTGTCTGATCCTACTGGTGAAATTAATGTAAGAGTCGAACAAATTTCTTTCAGAGAATCCAATGGTATTGCTTTAATAACTGATGATGGGACTTTCACCAGTAATCTTGGTGCGCCTAGTGGAGTTGTTGTTTTAGAACAATATGGACAGTCAGTAACAAAAGAAGTTTCTCAAGAAGCTAATAGTGAAAGTCCAGTAGAACAATTATAAAAGCTATAATTATTCAAAAGTCTTTATATGATTAATTTTCAGTGAGGTTGATTTGTTTTGTCTCAAAGTGTAATTCAGGCTAAAAGAAAAAAACTCACTTGTGTACGTTTGTCTTTGGCTGTTTATCGTGAAATTGTGGCTCATTTAAGACAAATAAATGGTGTCCAAGCAGGATTGCTCGAACAAACGGCTGAAGAGTTTGATTATTTACAGAGTCAAGTGGGTGGTTTATGGTTAGAATATCTTCCTGACCAAGATCGAGAACAACATATAGAGTCAATTTTGACTCACTATGAACACAAGTATGGTTCATGGGAATCTATCATTGAATAATCAGATTTAATTTTTGTTGTTTTTGTTTTTATGAGTGTTTTGTCCTCACCTGTCTGTCAACCTTTAATTAAACTAGATAATATTTATAAAACTTACGGCACTGGAAACACTCAGGTTAACGCTCTTTCTGGTGTCAATTTGGCGATCGAATCTGGAGAATATTGTGCCATTATGGGTTCTTCTGGTTCGGGAAAATCCACGGTGATGAATATCCTTGGTTGTCTTGATAGACCTACTATTGGTAATTATTATCTTCAGGGAGAAAATGTGGCTTCTTTCTCTACAAAAAAGTTAGCTTCAATTCGTAATCAACAAATAGGTTTTGTTTTTCAGCAGTTTCATCTTTTACCTCAATTAACAGCCTTAGAAAATACGATGTTACCGATGATTTATGCTGGAGTGCCTTATGGGGAAAGAAAAAAAAGAGCTACGGAAGCTTTAATTAAAGTAGGTTTGGGAAATCGTCTTGAAAATAAACCCAATCAATTATCTGGTGGACAACAGCAAAGAGTTGCGATCGCTCGTGCTATAGTCAATAAACCATTAATTTTATTAGCAGATGAACCAACAGGAGCGTTAGATACCCAAACAACAAAGGAAGTCATGAAGATATTTAAGCAACTAAATGAGGAAAAAATAACGATTATCTTAGTTACCCACGAACTAGAATTAGGTGAACAAAGCGATCGTATAATTTATTTTTCTGATGGCAAAATAACTGCTGATTAACGATTAGATTAGTAAATTTTCAGGATAGATTTGCTCACTTTCGTCCATATACAGAACAATACGTTCAGCTCCTAGCCAATCTAATTGTAAAAATTGAATCTGGCATATTTTGACAAATAGAATAAGCAAAATTATATCGTGTTTGATAATAAAACCCACTTTCCGCACTTCTTAACACTTAATAAATAACTTTAAATTATATATCCTCCATAATCCTTTTCTCATAAGTATTTTACTGATTTCTTTGACGATCGAGTGAAGCATGGCACTGCGTGATTGTATCGTATTTGTGGATTGTTCAGAATATAATTCTAGGCTACTTGTCATTCATTAGTTAAATTACGGGGTTGAGGAAGAACTTTTCCTTTTTCTTGATACCATTCAATTAAACTTTCAATAACTTCTTGTCCGTGTTTTGCTATCTTTTCATAAGTATCACCATGAGTATGAAATTCTTGCCAAGGAAAATCAGAGAAGTGGACTAAATAACAATTATCTTCTTCACTCCATTGAATGACCATGCTGTAATGATTATTCATTGTAATTTCTCTAACTTTTTTTGGCATTGGTTGAAAATAGAGTGTGGTTAAAAGTTACCACACTACTTTAATATTTATGACCAACCTAATTGATCTAAGGCTTTTATGAATGCTTCTTTAACGTAGGCTTTACCTGCACTAATTTTATTCCCATTAACCACATTACCTGACCAAATTGGTGCTTTACGTTTCCAATCAATTTCAGTCGCTATTTGTGTTACTTTATCTAAGTTGAAAGTATCATCTTCGTTTAGCGTTTTATTAATTAACAATCCTAAAATTTCTAATCCTACACTTACTCCTAATAAATAGCTATCTTTAAATTTAGATGCTTGTTGAGTGCTTAATTCTTTTCCCTCTAAAAATTTCATTGTATCCTCATTGGTTAAAAAGAAATAATTTAAGCAATCAGCTAAATTTTGTACAGCATTGTCCACTTTTTCATCGTTCGTATAATCATCTAACTTAGCGCCAGAATTACCTTTAAATGCGGCACTAGTTAGTTTAGAAATATAGTTAGCAGTTAGCAGAGTAAATATATTTGGACTTTGAACCAGGTGTTTTTTGTATCAGATTGGTTTTGTTTTGAAACATATTTACATTGTCAATTAATTTTTTTGCAATTAGATCACGTCCTTTTCCAGAATATGCAACTAAAAGTGTTTGAGGTATTTGTAAGGTTTGTGCCATATCATGGAAGTCAATCTGACATTGTTCTAAATTTCCTTCCAAAATAAGATTAATAGGAAAAGTTTGAGTGGCAACGATATCTCGATCAGAACCATCATTTTCAATCATTTCCAAAATAGCTTTTCTGCGATGTTGACCATCTGTAATATCTAGGGATACTTGATTGGGAATAATCAAAATGTATAAGTCTCCCCATAAAAGTTGAGATTCTATCTTGTTGGGATCAATATTGGCTGTTAATGCTCCTAAAACCCACGGACGATTGGTTTTTGCTCTCTTTCTAATGTATTCTTTAATTTCTTCAACATGCTTTTTGTCTATCGGTCGATTTTTATGACGAAGAGGATCGTTACTATTTTCAGGAGTGCTACGACTTCTGAGCAACGTTGGTAATTCTGAAGCATGAGGCATTAATTGTAAAAATTTGTCGCTTTCCATGTGTAGAACCTACAGCAAGAAAGACTTGTCCTTTTCTATACTGTTTGACCATTATTGGTTCAATCGCCTTCTCGATAGATCGAATTAATTCTTGCTGTATTAAATTACTATCATGTACTAACTGTATATTTTCTTGGCTACTATCTTTTAAAGAAGTAGCAACACCTTCAACATGTAATTGTTCCATTTTATTTATTTTGTAACTACCGAGGTCTAAGTTTCTAAGAAAAAACGATCGTTTTTTCTTAGAA
>JAALKG010000128.1 GCA_011088145.1 Cyanobacteria bacterium MH1_Bin12
AATAGTCAGATTAAATTGAGTATTTGTGCTTAGTGCAAAAGTGGGATACTCCCTTGACCTTTTCTCTATCCTGATGCTGAAAATAGTGTATGAAAAAAATCGAATAATTGGTGCGTTACACTCAATCTTTCATTATAAATATAATATTTTAGGTCTATTCCTTCGTTAACGCACCCGACAAGAGCGATCGCCTAAGGTAATCATCATATTACTTTTAACAAGATCTAAAAACCAATATTCAGTTTTGTTCATATTTGTTCATGGAAAATAGTTAAAAAAAATCATTATCTTCTTCCATCGTAAAAGGAACGAATATTTTTTCTTGATATTGTAATGGATGAGGTTCATCCATTTCTGAAAAATTACTCCCAGCTAACTCTTCTGCATCTTTTAGTTGTTGTTCAATAGATTGTTTTTTGTATTGATTGTCAATATATATGTCTATAAATTGATCACCAATGCAATAATCTTTAATTAAATCGAAAAAACTTCGACTAAGAAAATTTACGTCACCATCTGGAGAAACAAAATATATGTCATAACTTTGATCAATTTCTCGATATGTTCTCAGATCAAAAATCAATAATTCTTTAAAGTCAAGTCCGCCTCCAAATAAATAAGCTGAATCTAATAATTGAAGTATTGTAAGTGACCAAGAATGTCTAGAGGTATAAGCTTCTAATATAATTTCATTAGAAGTTAATGTTTCTTGAATACTATTCACATCAGGACAATCAATAGAAAATTGACTTCTGCTAAATCTACCACTACCTATAATTTGACAATAATTTTTATATTCTTCTGGAAGAATTAATTGAGTTTGAGATTCAAAATAATTAAGTTGATTTTCTGTCAAAGTAGATAGATCATGGGTACATTCCAAAATTATTTCTAATTGAAATAATAGTTTTTCCCATTTGATTAATTGGTCTTTTGTCATACAAATTTTACCGTTATTTGTTTATAAAGTAGGTTGAATTGGGTGCGACCTGATTTTGATGTTGGAAGAAAGGTCATAAAATTTTTGCTCTATAAGGTATTTATTAATCCATAAAATTAAGAAAATACTGTAGCTAATTATATGTTCTAAAATTTTCTAAAAACCTCTTTAATGGTGAATCACAGCCATAATGTATCAGAGGAGAGTCGCACCCCTTAGCAATCCTTCTATCATAGACATCATAAATATATTCCGCCGAATCGATCGCATCACCATTTATATCCTTGGTTACAACTCCCACTAAACGGTTACGATAATCCCACTGATATTCCGTCACCTCACCAGTAGCAATATCAGTACGACTAATACGATTTCCCTCACCATCGTACTCATAATTATAAGTACCATCAGAAAGGAGTTGATTATTAGTACCCGTCACATATCCATCATTGGTACGATTACCAGTACCATCATAAGAATAATCCTCATCATCTTGATAGTCATAATCTGCGGATACTAACTGATCTCGATCACGAAGTGCCACTCTTAGTGATCGTCATAACTGTAATTTGCTACCCCATCAGGAGAGGTAAAGCTCGTAATGCGATTCGCCTCGTCATAAACCCAACCATAAGTAGCGATACCTGCATGAATTAAATCTGTTAACCGTCCAAACTCATCATAGGTATAATCACTCTCTGCTACCAAATTAGTACCAGTTAAATCAGAAAAGCGATCAATTTTATCATACTCATAATTTAGTTACACCACCAACAGAATCAGTCACAGAAATGAAATTATCTTTAAGATCGCTTATTTAAGGAAAATTAGTTTAGCAATAATGCCAAGTAAACCAGTGAAAGCAACTGCTATCAATGTATTAACTCTAGTCTCAATACCTTTAACCGTCTCTTTAAGACTAGTTTGACCTTCCTTCAATGTTGCCACATCAACTTTTACTTCATTTATTTCGTTTGAAAGATGATCAATTTTGCTTTCTAAAACATCAATTTTGCCTTCAATTTTACTTTCTAAATCACCAATTCTATTTTCAACTTTATTATCTAAACCATCAATTTTCCTCTCTAATCGATTAAGAATTTCAACTAAACTAATTTCTACTGTTTGACTCATTATTTCAGATATTGATTGTATTATTGTGAATGAATATTGGCTGACCCTTGTTAAATATAATTATATCTTGTAAGTTTTTCTAAGATCATGAAGTGGCAGGTTTTTGACTGATCGCATTACCTAATTTCATCTGTACAGGTAAACTCGATCGCACTTTCGCATTAGGTATCAGAAACAATAATTATCCCACCTCAGAAAAGGTCAAAAGCAAAATCTTGTTAATCCTTCAATCTTGTAAATCCTGATACTGACAGTAGTTTCTGAAAACAATCGAATAATTGGTGCGTTACACTCAATATTTCATTATGAGTATAAATATTTTGGGTTAATTTTTCCATGTTTCGCACCCTACAAGATCGACGATCGCACTAAATATTAAACAACGATCGTTTCGGATTAATTGAGATGCCTTATCATACGTAAAATAAAGAACAAAGATTTAACTATGGTTGCAATGTTAGTGATTGTTAGGTTTCATTTCTTCAACTCAACCTAATGCTAAATTTTTATATTTCGATAAACGTCAATAATATCGACATCAACAGGATTCTTCTCAAAATAACTAATTTTTCTCTTGCATGAATATTCAATCAAACCTTTACACCAACCAAGACACTCAGGTGTATTTCCTGGTGTATATTTCCATTCGTCACCTGTTCTAGGATCGCAGGTACACCATTTAATAAAATTAAATAATTGCTGATCTAATTCCGAGTCCAATTGAGGATAAATATTTCTGATCACAGATAAGAATTCTTTTGTCATACCCAAATTACCAAAACAATCTATATGTAACTGAATTGCCCATAATCCTTGAGGTGAATAGAATATAACATCTGGAAAAAATGTACCAGCAATATCATCTACATCTTCTTTAATTACAAATGATTCTAGCTTCAAAAAATCTTCAATTGGACATTTAAAATGGATTGGAGTACCTATTTTGACGTTATCAGCGTCACTGATGAATGATAAATAAATAAATTCATCTCCTATTTGTTTTGAAGCATTTGCTATAGCATATTGTAAATTTATTGGTTCAATATTAAACCAAGTAGAATAGGGATTGGAGAGAATTTTTAGATAATCAAACCTTTGAGAAATAAACCATTGCGTAAAATTATTTTCTAATTTTACGGGATTGCTCAATCCCTTTTTTAAAATAGGATTTACTATTAAGTCAATTTCTTGTGAAGATAAAATTTCGACAGAGGATATAATTTCCATAATTATGATTAATCATTTAGAAATAATTTTAAATGTATAAAAATTGTCTTGAACGAACTTGAATTTAATCTGAATTATTTAGGGATTATTTTTCGGGATTAAATACGATGCTCCTTCTAATAATGCAGCCCCCAAGGCGGCAGCACCTCCTAATATTTGTATAAATAGATTAGGTTCTTCAGGTTTAGGTTCTTTCACTACTGGTTTGTTTTGTGAAAATGCTGGTTGTAATGGAACTTCTTTTGTTGGAAATAATCCTGGTGATAATGGGTTTATTGTGGGCTCTTCTTCTGGTACTGCTACTATTATTGGACACGACGAATTTTTATCAAAATTCTCTTTGACTGGAAATATGATTTCTGATATATTTCCGTTGCCATCAAAAGGCCATTTACCAGTACTTTTATCTTGTTGAAAGTCCAACTTAGGTTCGATTTTTGCTTGACTTGCTTGACTATTACCCCAAGGTCTTAAAAAAACTTTACCTGGATTATTTTTTAATTTACTTCCCAAAAATCCCCAAGGTACTGGTGCACCCGGCATGGTTTTCTGCTGTCTGGAATCTTTTTCCGTGATCAAATAAAACCAAGTTGTAGCAATAGAAAATGCTTCTAGATATTTTTTTGATTCATCTTTAAAATACCATATACCAGGACTATTTCCTGGACGACTATTGGCTTTAAGCAAAGTCAATTCAGCTGATAAATTGCCCGTTGGATCGATCGCATTAGTCGATGAATTACCAACATAGCGATATAAGTTAGAATCACCACCAGCAAATCCTATGCTATCCTCACTAACAAATCTTCCTACCGTGGCATCGTAATATCGACTGCGATAATAATATAATCCTGTTTCCTGATCAAACTCCCTCCCCGTATAACCAAACCTGAAATCAACAGAAGAATCGCACACAAAACTTCACAATCAAATAAAAGAGTTAAACAGCTTGCCAGAAAAAGGTTTCAGGGAAATAGAGTGGTTAGTTATTCTATACTGTTATCCATAAATTATCGAAGTTTTGTTGACGATGAAGCGATCACACGTTGCTCAAAGTTTGAAATCTCGTTCCTGATCATAGACTGAATCGAAATGTTAAGAAACGTGTGCGATTCTCCTGTCCTAATATTCTTTATTTCATGATTGTGTGACAATTTACATCAAAAAACTCGAAAACAATTGAAAAATTAGATAATCTATATACAGTTAAATAAAAAGCGAAAGGAGACAATCACTTGAAAAAAATTGAAGCAATAATTCGTCCTTTTAAATTAGATGAAGTAAAAATCGCTCTCGTTAATGCCGGAATCGTTGGTATGACAGTATCTGAAGTAAGAGGATTTGGTCGTCAAAAAGGACAAACAGAACGTTATCGTGGGTCTGAATATACTGTTGAGTTTTTACAAAAACTGAAGTTAGAAATAGTTGTGGATGATGATCAAGTTGATATGGTAATCGATAAAGTAGTTAATGCTGCTCGTACAGGAGAAATTGGCGATGGTAAAATCTTTATTTCCCCTGTACAAGAAACTATCCGAATTAGAACAGGAGAAAAAAATTTAGAAGCGATTTAACAAAATATAGTTAAGTAGGTGAGTCTCAAAAAAGTTTCAATGCTTGTTGTTTGATAAATGCTTACAATAAATAATATATAAAACTTACCTACTTAACCTCAGTTGTTTGATAACAAGATTAGTCTTGAGGATAATTAATAATTAATAATAAAAACATGAGGTTTTTAACTCATCTCAAATTCAGATTACTAACAAAAGTTATAACTGTATAAATTATTCTAATCATAAAAAAATACTTGATTTAAATGTCTTTGACTATTTCCGTTCATTTTAAATAATCTGATCACGACTATATAGCAAAGGACAAAGGTTAAAGTCTTGACATAGCATACTTTCAGCAATAATTAATTTCTTAATCAACCCGTTCTCTACTATACATATAAATTAATCTAGAATATTGCTATGAGAATAAGTAAGAAGAAAAAAGCCACGGAAATTTTAGCTATTCTCAAACAATTATATCCTTTGGCGACTTGTAGTTTGAATTACGAAACTCCTTTACAGTTATTGGTTGCAACGATTTTGTCCGCTCAATGTACTGACGATCTAGTAAACAAAGTTACTCCTGCTTTATTTGCCAGATTTCCTGATGCTAAAAGTTTTGCTAAAGCCGATCGAGAAGAAATAGAAACTTTAGTCCATTCTACGGGTTTTTATCGCAATAAAGCTAAGAATATTCAAAATGCTGCCATCAAAATAGTACAAGAATTTAATGGGCAAGTACCACAAACAATGAAGGAATTATTAACTTTAGCTGGCGTTGCTCGCAAAACAGCAAACGTAGTTTTAGCCCATGCTTTCGGTATCATCGAAGGCGTAACAGTCGATACTCATGTCAAACGTTTAAGTAATCGATTGGGATTAACCAAAAACTCGAACCCTGTTCATATTGAACAGGATTTGATGAAGCTGTTACCACAACCTGAGTGGGAAAACTTTTCTATTAGTATTATTTATCATGGACGAGCAGTATGCAATGCGAGAAAACCAAAATGTAGTGATTGTGAATTAGCTCATTTATGTGTTTTTGTCCGAGCATAAATAAGTTTTGGCCCCAAAATGTGTTGTCGCCAACAAATAGACTTCTCCATAAATTAATTTTATCTTCTTTTAAACCTTTGTCGGGACGTAGCATGCTAAGTCCCGACGATAATTATTTATGTTTATGAATTGAGAAAGATAAATATTAGGTTGCTTTTGGTGCTTTAACTACAACTTTATCAATCAATCCGTATTCGGCAGCTTCCTCCGCAGACATAAAGAAATCTCTTTCGGTATCTTCTTCAATTTTTTCGAGAGGCTGTCCTGTGTGAGCTGCTACATAATGATTTAGTTGTTTTTTGAGGTAAAGTATCTCTTTGGCTTGAATTTCGATATCTGTAGCTTGTCCTTGCGCTCCTCCTAATGGCTGGTGAATCATTATTCTGGAGTTGGGTAAACTCATTCTTTTTCCTTTGGCTCCAGCACTTAATAAAAATGCACCCATACTAGCTGCTAAACCAACACAAATAGTGCAAACATCTGGTTGAATTTGATTCATCGTATCAAAAATGCCTAAACCAGCAGATACAGAACCACCAGGAGAGTTTATATAAAGATAAATGTCTTTTTCAGGATCTTCAGCTTCTAATAGTAATAATTGTGCTACTAAAGAATTAGCTAATTCATCGGTTACTTGTGTTCCTAAAAAGACGATTCTTTCTCTTAATAAACGGGAGTAAATATCAAATGCTCTATCACCACGCCCTGAACTTTCTATAACGGTTGGTATCATTCGTTTAGTTAATTATTAGGTATTTTCCTTATTGTACGTGATTTTGATTATAGCTAATCTCGAAACTATAGTTTATGCCGTAATAACTACACCTTGAATGACGATCGCATTAGTCAATGTGCTTAGTTTTATGGAAAGGAAGTTAGCCAGTTTATTTAGAATAACTGAAACGCTGCTGACAAACCATTAGAAATGTCTGTTCATAAGCTTGTTTTTTCTTGATAAATCTATTTTGATAGCTTTATTTCTGATTTTCAAAATGAATGTGGTTTCACTTGCTTTTACTATTTTAATGACTTGAATTTCAACATCAGAAAGTCCTAATAATTTTTTAAACCTAATATACAATCATTTAATTTTTTGTTGTAATCAAGTCCATTACAGAAAAAATCAACGATCGATCGTCAATTGTCAATTACTCTTAATAGAGGTATGATCAACCTAAGAAGATCATTAAAAAAATCTTAATTTCTATCTAGTCACTATCAAAAAAATTCCCATCATTTTTCATGAGACATCGGAATATTAGTTCAGACAGCGCCATTGGTTTTGTTTCCACCTTTAGTTTTCCTGCTATTGTCGGGTCCGCAGATCGGGTGGGGGGGCGGGGGGGGGGGGGGGGGGGGGGGGGGGGGGGGGGGGGGGGGG
>JAALKG010000129.1 GCA_011088145.1 Cyanobacteria bacterium MH1_Bin12
GTAAGCCATTGCTCATCTAAATAATCCCATTTATTTTCGGTGCGGAGTACTAGTTCGATCGAATTCTAAGTTCTGATTATACTTTAATCTTCTTTTCTGTCTTTTGTGGCTGTTCAGAAATACAATTTAATACTTGTTTAAGTGAATCAACTAAAATATTAATATAATCTCAAGTTGTTCCGTCAAAAGGGCAAAGTTCAAAGGGCAAAGGTAATTTTTGAAAATAGCACCGTTACTACCATCAAAAATATTCACGCCGATCAAGGCGAGGTTTTAAACCCTTATATAACTTACTCTTTGAGTATTCACAGGGCAAAGATTTTTTCTGAGGAAAAAATTTTTAAACTACTTTTTTTTCAGCAACATCAGTTCTATGGTTAAGAAAATATTCATGGATGAATTTGAAAACCAAAAAGTAATCACCTATATTCAACAATTAGAAAAACGATTAGCCCAACTGGAGGCGAAAGAATCAATAGTTATTAAAAATGGTTTCATCAATCAAAAAATTAAACCATTAAAACTGTCTTTAGATAAGCTGATCAATATTTACAATGACGTTCCGAATATTTTAAGGGAATATGTTGTTGAAGTCTCTCTGACAAGTGAAAGTTACCGAGAAAATGAGAATAAAAAAGTTATTGTCGAAAAAGTTATAAAAGGTGGTTATAGGGTAGTTTTGTTAGAACATTTACAAGACAAAACTTATTATCTGTTACCCAAGAATAACAGAATCAAAATACATCGTTTGAATAGTATTCACAGTCTGTTTAACTTACTCAAAGATGATGACAATGATGAGGGAGATTTTACGATTATTAAACCTGCTTGGTTGAAAATTATGCCTAGTGGAGAAAATTGGGAAATATTGGAAAAAGGTAAATTATATATAGGAAAAAAATCTCCTGCTTCTAAATTAGTCTGTGAATTAGAACAAATTGCCAAGAAAGAGAATGATATTCCATCTAGTTTGCAAGAATTATTACTTATTTTAGAAAATTTAAATAAAAGTAATTCAGGAATTCAACCAGAAATTGAACTATTAGATAAACGATTACAAAAATTAGATGTAATAGTGAATAGTCTCGCTTCCAAGACGACATCATCTGTAACCAGCCAAAATGATACTGTTATTATTCCAACACCATCATTACCAAAAGAAAAAAGATCTTCTTATAATCATTCAGAAATTACAATATTAACCCTTATTTCGTCTATTGCGATCGTCTTAGGAATTTTGGGAGGTTCATTTATTTTGCAGAAAATGAATCAAACTCCATCACAATCAGCTCAAAATAGAATAAATTCTACTACTTCCATGCCTTGGCAACCTAGTTGCGGTGATGATGGTAGTGCCAATATCGGAGAATGGTGGGGTGTTCAAGGGCCACAATCGGCTTTTGATATTATTAAAGATAATTATTGTGGTGATGTTTTTAATCTAGGCAAAAATACGATACAAATTGCTAGTTTTCGTTCTAAAACTAAGGCTTCGACTTTTGCTGATAATTTAACTCAAGCCACTGGTTATGATTTTTGGCTTAAAAAAACTGATTAGAATTTGCTCTTTTGATTCATGAAGAAAAAAAGAAAAATTAAAATCTAAATTTCCAGCCTTTAACTTCAGCAATTAGCAGTTGTCAATTACCCATTGTTTGACATCATAATGATTGTCAGTAACAGTAATATTTTCTTTGGGATGACATTCTTTAATTAATTCGATCGCAGGAATAGGGTATAAATGATTATATATTTGATCAGAAATTACTTTTCCCTGATTATCAATAACTTTGTCATGCCAATTCTGACTATCTAATAAATAGACAATGATGGGCTTATTTTTAATTTTATCTAAAGCTAAAATTAAACGATCTGCTTCTAAAGGTGAAATTTGACTGAGAATAATGACGATCAAATTAGTTTTTGTATCTGTTGCTAATATATTTAACCATACATCCCAACTTATTTTCGTAAAAGAATCATTACCTAAATTAATCAGAGTTGATATTCCTGCACCCGATTCTTGAATCGATAAAGCCATTTCTTGAGAAATACTTTCATGGGCAAAGTTAATCATTCCCACATTTCCTGATCGAAAAATATCGGCATTTTTGACTCCACAATCATACTCTTCCGGTTTTAAAATACCCCCTTGAGAAGAGCCCAATATTTTTACTCCCTTGTTTTCAGCTTTTCGATATAACTTAATTAAATCCAGTGGTGAGATTTTTTCCGAATAAATAACAATTTGTTTGATTTGTGCTGACATTGCCTCATAACATGCATCTAAAACATTATGAGGAGGACTAAAAATTAAACTTGTAACAATATTCGTCTGTTTAGCAACCGCAGTCGAAACTAAATCAAAAGTAGGTATATTTTCAATAGTTTCACCACCATATTTATCAACAACACCAGCTACAATACTTTGTTTTTGTAACTCAGACTCTTGTAAATATGCGATCGCACTTGGTTGATTTATGCCTTGTATTAATATCTGAGGTGAAAAATCCCAATCCATTTCTAGTTAGTGAATAATTAACAATCAACAGTTAATAGCTTTGTCTATTTATTAACATCACCATAATTATACTAATTTATAGGTTTAACTAATGAATAATTATTGATTATTAATTATTCATTATTAATTATTTATCTAAACCAAAGCTGAAAATTTATCCAATACAGCTTGCCTTGCCCATTTATCCGCCTCAATAATATCCTCTAAATTAGGCTGACTATTATTTTGAGATTCAAATCGATCGCATACAGATTCTATCACAATCGGAATATCAAGGAAACCAATCTTCTGTTCCAAAAATAAAGCCACTGCTTGCTCATTCGCCGCATTTAATACCGCTGGCATACAACCACCTGCTCTTCCTGCTGCGTAAGCCAGTTGCATACAAGGATATTTCTGATGATCAGGTTCACGGAAAGTTAAATCACCTGCTTTTACTAAATCTAACTGCTCCCAATTAGTAGCAATGCGATCAGGATAAGATAAGGAATATAGTAAAGGTAAACGCATATCTGCCCAACCCAACTGAGCTAAAATAGAAGTATCTTGCAGTTCAATCAGAGAATGAATAATACTTTGGGGATGGATAACAATATCAATATTGTCATAGTCCATACCAAAAAGATAATGAGCCTCAATCACCTCTAACCCTTTATTCATTAGAGTAGCAGAATCGATCGTGATTTTTTGTCCCATTGACCAATTAGGATGCTTTAAAGCATCAGCAACCGTCACTGAAGCCAATTTTTCTACAGGTAAATCACGGAATGAGCCACCAGAAGCCGTTAAAATGATACGACGTAATCCCTTATCAGGAACTCCTTGTAAACATTGGAAAATTGCTGAATGTTCCGAATCAGCAGGTAATAATTTAACACCATACTCCTCAATTAAAGGCAACACCACAGGGCCACCAGCAATTAAAGTTTCCTTATTCGCTAAAGCGATGTCTTTTCCTGCCTTGATAGCAGAAATAGTCGGTAACAAACCTGCACAACCAACAATTCCCGTTACTACACTTTGAGCATCACCATAACGAGCAACTTCACAAATATCATCCATTTCTGCCAATAAAATGGGTTGGGGATTAACACCAGCAATAGCATTTTTTAGATCAGATAATTGATCTGCACTACGAATAGCCACAATCTCAGGTGAAAATTCTCTGATCTGTTGGGCTAGTAAAGTAATGTTGCTACCTGCGGCTAAACCAACAACTCTGAATTTATCGGGATGTTCTCTAACAATATCAAGGGTTTGCGTTCCGATAGAACCAGTAGAACCCAATATAGAAATTAATTTCATAACTAAATATATTAAAAATAATTATCAATATCTTACCCGAAAAATGGATTAAACCAGAGTTGTGACACTCTCAGGTTGACCAACATTGACTGTAATCAAAACTGAAAATAACTTCTGAAATTTCAACACCAAAAAAGACTAACCCTTAGACATTTTAAATCATTATTGTAGGGATGTAGCATGCTATATCCTTACTAAAACCTAATGCCTAAGACATTCCTTCTATACGTGTTCATAAACCCATTAGACTATAAATTCTCAACTCTCAATTGGTCAATTCTCAATTCTGTATCACCTTTTTTCCCATTTACCTTTAGAATTAGTTAGATTTAATGGTGAAAAAATCAGGTATATGAATATAGTTGAGCGTTTACGTTTAGGTTTAGCAGTAGGAACAGCCAAAACAGTTACTCGATTTGTAAAATTATTTAAGTTAGGTGCAGCAAGTGTTTTACCAGGAGAAATAGCCCGTCGTCTTCATCCTCATCTTTTGAAAGTCCTTTCGCAACAGTTTACAAAAGGATTAATTCTAGTCGTCGGTACTAACGGTAAAACAACGACCTCTTTGTTACTAAAAGACATTCTAGTTAACAACGGTTACGAAGTAATCCACAATTCTACAGGAGCAAACTTAATTAATGGCTTAATTACTTGCATGCTCGATAACAGTAACTTATGGGGTATTCTGTCTGCTGACTATGGCATCTTAGAAGTCGATGAAAATATTTTACCCTTAGCTCTCAAAGAATGTCAGCCTAGCCATATTTTAGCTCTTAATCTATTTCGTGATCAACTAGACCGTTATGGAGAAGTTGACACCATTAGTTATCGTTGGCAAAATGCGATCGAATCTTTATCTAAAGACACTTATATTATTTTTAATGGTGATGATCCCACCCTATGCAATTTCGGTCAAAATCTTTCCCAACAAGTCTTATTCTTTGGTTTAAACGAACCACAGCTGTATCTAGATGAGATACCCCATGCCGTTGATTCTATTTACTGTCCCAAATGTGGCACATCCTTAAACTACCAAGGAGTTTACCTCTCTCATCTAGGTGATTATGATTGCCCTAGCTGTGACTTTACTAAAAGTGAGCTATCCATCAACAGCCCTCAATGGTCACAAATCCTCATCGGTGTTTACAACAAATATAATACCCTTGCCGCCGCTCTCACCGCCCAAAGTATTGGTGTCGAGAGAGAAATTATAGACCAAAGTATTAATAACTTTAAAGCCGCATTTGGTCGAGCAGAAGAACTAACTATCAAAGATAAGCACGTTCGCATTTTACTTTCTAAAAATCCTGTGGGTATGAATGAAACTATTCGGGCAGTCAACGATATCAAGCAAATCAACGCTTCAGCTACTATTTTAATGGTTTTAAACGATCGCACCCCCGACGGTACTGATGTATCGTGGATTTGGGATGTCGATACCGAAAAACTAGTCGCTTCAGGAGGAGATATTGTCGTCAGTGGCGATCGAGTTTATGACATGGCATTAAGATTAAAATATAGCATGGACGAATTAGAATCCAATCTAAATTTAATTGTCGAAGAAAAATTAATCGATGCTGTCCACAAAGCCCTAGATTTAACTCCCTCTCAACAAACTCTCTATATCATTCCTACTTACTCGGCCATGTTAGAAGTCAGAAAATTATTGATTGGTAGAGAGATATTGTAGAGCAAAGAAAAATGACAGAACTAAAAATTACTTTTTTTATTTTCAATCCAAATCAATATTGATTTAAGACTATTCAAGTCTTTACGCCAAAACACTTAAGTATGCAAGTGTTTATACTTAAGTGTATATATGTAATAATAGAGTAGTTTAAAGTTATTGTAAACTTGTAATATGAAGATTATGTAAAATTAATGGCTAATTTTTGATGAGAATCTAGAATAGAATATATAAACTGAGATTGTAAATTGTTTTGAAAAGTTAAATTAATAATTCCATAATCACAAATTTTATATAGATATATGGAAAATTTCATTCTCAGCAGGGTAATTACAAATTATTAGCCTGATTTAAAACCTTTTATAATCCTTTATAATTAAAGAAAAATATTTCACCCTAAAAGAGGAGTTTAAAATCATGCCAAGAGTCGTTGAAACTGGTGGAGCTTTTCGTTCTCCGTTGATCCCGCTAATGTAAACACTGATACTGATATCGAACTTTTAGGATGAATGTCCTTGGGTACCAGTGGTGCTATTAGTGCTGCCATAGGAGGTGACGATAATACCTTTAATATCAATGAATCGAACAATGCTGGTGATCCAAGTTTTGCCGTGGGAAACAATAGGATAAACCCCGGAGAAAACTTAATCATTACACAAGTTGGAAATAGCCTATTTCAAGAAATAGAAATAGATTTAGATGGTAATGGAGGTCAAGCATTTCAAGCAGGTGAGACCCTAACTATTAGGATTTTTTATAATGATGGTACAGTGCAGGATGTGCCATTTGTAGGACCACAAGCTTCTGTCTCGGTAAGTTCAATAAACGGTGTACCTGATCTTGCTGGAATCCAAATAGTAATGGGTACTGGCGACATCAAAGTTAATGGCATCAGCATTGATGATGGAGATATCTCTCCACCTGCCGCATTATTCGTGGACAAAACCATTACTGATATTGGTGGTGATGGTAGTCTCGGAACAGCAGATGAAGTAGGTGATGTGATCACCTATCAGATCATTGCCGGAAATACGGGTGGAACTGATGTCAATGATTTTTCTATTTCAGATCCTTTATTATCTGATTTAACCTTTGTTGACAGTAATCAAAGCGATGATACTATTCTAGAAAATGGTGAATTTGTAACCTATACAGGTAGTTACACGGTCACTCAAGATGATTTGGATAGTAGGGGACAAAGTGCAGACGGAATGACTGGGGATGATTTCATTGATAATATAGTTACCGTTACAGGTAATGATGGAAGTGGCGATATCACCCTTATGGATCAAGAAGAAGCTCCATTACTATACAATCCAGATCTAGAAGTAATCAAAACCGCAACAGATGTTGATGGTGTTCTTGGTGGAACAGCAGATGAAGCAGGGGATGTAATTAGCTACGAAATAGTAGTAGATAACACAGGGAATATATCCTTAACCAATGTAACAGTAACAGATCCATTATTAGATGGAACAAATGGTACAGGCTTAACTCTGGTTGCCAATGGAAATGGAGATAGCACAGGGCAAACGCATCTAAATCTTATAATCCTTATATAGCAAGCATTTGAGATTTTGATTAAAAATAAAAGCGATCGCTAAAACCTTTATCTGGTAAAGCTTTCAAAAATAAGATGCGTTTGCCCTGTAGTAGTAGAAAACACAGGAGACTTCGAGCTAACGAATGTGATTGTCAATGACGACCTAATCGCCAAAAACCTATTAGCAAGTGACGTAGTAGCAGGAGACACAGACTTAGACGGAGT
>JAALKG010000130.1 GCA_011088145.1 Cyanobacteria bacterium MH1_Bin12
CATTGAATTTAATTTAGCTGCCCAAGGAAAATTAGGATGATCAGCTAATACTTTTTATTTCTTTCCAATTAAAATCTCCTCTTGAATCAAATAATAGTGCTATATTTTCCATAAAATAAGGATATGAAATAAATAAATTTATAGCTTCTAAAATTGATGTTTTTCCACTATTATTTTCACCTACAAATAAATTCACTCTACCTAACTGAGATAGTTTAAAGTTGTTGAAACTACGGTAATTTTCTATAGTGAATGATTCAAGCATTTTATTTTGATTACTATTATTCATTACTTAATTTAGCTATCAGCTATTCAAATATATCTAATTGAGTCATTATTTCTTCTGTATTTTCATTACTAGAAGGCTTTAATTTTTTTATATTTTTTCTTAAACCGATCGCAATTTTACTATGTTTTTCAATTTGCCCCATCACTTGTTTTGCTCTTGTAATCACCACCTTTGGTAAACCAGCAAGCCTTCCAGCCTCAATACCATAAGATTTATCTGCACCACCGGGTTGCACTTCGTGTAAAAATACCAAATCGTTATCTAACTCTTTTACTGTGACTTGATAGTTAGCCACATTATCCAAAATGGAAGACAACTCATTTAACTCATGATAATGCGTTGCAAAGATACTTCTAGCTTGAATTTCGATCGCTAAATATTCTGCCACTGCCCAAGCAATGGAAAGCCCATCAAATGTTGCTGTACCTCTGCCTATCTCATCTAACAACACCAAAGATTTATTCGTGGCATGGTTAAGGATATTAGCAGTTTCGTTCATTTCCACCATAAAAGTAGATTGTCCTGTCGCGATGTCATCTACTGCACCCACACGGGTAAAAATGCGATCGCATATCGCTAAATTAGCGGTATCAGCAGGAATGAAACTACCGATTTGAGCCATCAATTGAATCAATCCAACCTGTCTTAAATAACAACTTTTACCACTAGCATTAGGCCCTGTTAAAATTATTAAATCAGGTGATATTTCTGAACCTAAATGGGTAGAGTTTGGCACAAACATACCGAATCCTAATATTTTTTCAACTACAGGATGACGACCATTTTTGATTTTAATAATTCTTTGTTCATTAATTTGAGGACAGTTGTAATCTTGATATACTGATAGTTCAGCTAACCCTGATAACACGTCTATTGCGGCGATCGCTTTTGCAACTTGCCTAATTTCTTGAGTTTTTGTAGCGACTAAAGAGCGTAAATTAGAAAATATTAAATACTCTAATTTAGCCAGATCATCTTTAGCATTTAAAATCCGACTTTCCTTTTCTTTTAACTCAGCAGTAATATATCTTTCTTCATTAGTTAAAGTTTGTTTGCGTTTATAATTATCAGGAGCTAATTCCGATTTCGATCGAGGCATACTGATATAATAACCAAAGGTTTTATTATACCCGACCTTTACATTCGCAACTCCCGTGCGTTCTCTTTCCGTGGTTTCCAAACTCGCTAACCATTCCTTGTCTCCATCAATTAAACGACGCATTTCGTCTAATTGCTCATCAACGCCATCACGAATCATTCCTCCTTCCTTGACATGTTGAGGCGGAAACTCGACTAAAGAATCAACAACTTTTTTTCCTAAGTCTTCCAAGTCTGGAGGTACTGTTTGTAAGGCTTTAAAGTAAGGTGCATTACCCTGCTTCGCTAACTCCGATAAATAACTTAATCTCAACAAAGAATCCCCTAAATTAAGCAACTCCTTAGGATTAGCAGTACCAGCACCGACTCTTCCTGTAATCCTTTCCAAGTCATAAATAGTTTTGAGAATGTCCCTAATTTCCTCTCGCAAAGGCAAGTTATCAACAAATTCTGCGATGGTATCTTGACGAGCAACGATACCTTTTTTACTTAATAATGGTTGCAATAACCATCTTCTTAATGCCCTTGCACCCATAGCGGTACAAGTTCTGTCCACAGCCCACAATAATGACCCGTGAAATGTCCCATCTCTAACAGTTTGAGTGATTTCGAGATTTCTGCGGGTGGTACTGTCTAAGACCAAATAATCGGCGATATTGTAGCTACGAATTAGTTGTAGTGGAACTTGATTCGCCTTTTGGGTATCCTGCACATATTCTAATAATCCTCCTGCCGCGCGAACTGCTAAAGGTGAATTTTCACAGCCAACCCCTTCTAAAGATTTGAGACGAAATTCGGTTAGTAGTCGAGGCTTCGCTTCGTGTATATCAAAGGGTTTTTGCGATCGCAGAGAGTAACAAAAACAGTCTGGTAAAAATTCGGGCAAGTTGTCGTTTTTTTGTCCCGGACGCAATAGACTGTTTATGTCAGGTGCGTTGACAGGATAAAGAATTTCCGCTGGTTGTAAACGCATTAATTCGGTGGCGAGGACGTTTAAGTTTTGACTTTGGGTGGTGAAAAATTCTCCCGTGGAGATGTCTGCATAGGCTAAACCCCAATGTTCTTTCGCTACTACTACTGCGGCTAAAAAGTTATTTTTCTTTGAGGTGAGCATTTGGTCATCAGTTATAGTACCGGGGGTGAGGAGTTTGGTGATGGCACGTTTGAGGATTCTTTTCTCTGCTTTAGCTATGGCGGCATCTTCTACTTGATCACAAATAACCACGGCATAACCTTTTTCTACTAGCTGTCGGGCGTATTTATCTAAGGCATGGTGAGGAACACCCGTCATGGCAATTCTACCGACGTTTTGTCCTGCTTCTTTACTGGTGGTAACTAGTTCTAATTCTTGGGCGATGGTAACGGCATCTTGGAAAAAGCACTCGAAGAAGTCTCCGACTCTGTAGAGTAATAAGGAGTTAGGATATTGTTCTTTTACTTCCACATAATGTTTGTACATGGGAGTTAAGTCTTCACGTTTAATGGGGCGATAGTCTTTGTGAGGTTGGTTTCGGGTGGCTTTTGTAGATGCGGTTTCGCTCATTCTATATGTTATGTCTAATTCTTCTTACTTATTTAATTATGGGTGAAGAGATGAAAAATAATCAATAGACGATCGTTAAAGTATTGTTAATTTTAACAACCCATAAAATACTTTCAACATTTATCATAAGTTTTGTCTCATTGAAATTTTATCTTATTTGATTGCTATTATTTCTAGTTAATTTGGCTTGAGTTTTTTGACAAATATCTGTCATCATTTCTTTTAACATCACGTACCAATTTTAGGAACCATATTTTACTGATGAAAATTAAAACTAAACCTACCAATTCCAATGTAATTTGGCAATTTATACTTTATTTTTACTCTCAGAACCTAAATTTGTCAGTTGTGTTCGACTCTCAACTTTGCTGAATAAATTGTCACAGGATTCAAGGATTAGCATTAAATACAGAGATATTTAGTGTTTTTATAAAACCGCTTAATATCGATTTGAGCGATCGCAATTAAAGATGCTAAAACTGCGGTCAACGCACCAATTATGACTAATATTTCCGAGACAATGGGAGACATTGCTAAAACAGGTTGTAGTTGAATAATTACATAAGCACCTACAGCAACGACGATCGCATTACGAAGAATAGAAGCAGGTAAAGGGCCTTCCATTGCTTCATCTAACCATAATTGTAAAGGTATTTGGGCGCATTTAGCGATCGGGCCTGCAATTCAAGCTCAACAGAGCAAAGTAGAGAAAAGAGGATCAATCGGAGAGTTTTCAGCCCAAAAAGCTAGATAATTGTAATTCCAAGTATGGGCAAACGGATAAATTGCAATCATGCCCATTAACAAGAGAATATCCCCCACCCGTTTTGTCCAAAAAGCGTCCCTTGCACCAGATACAACTAAAGGTTGAGCAAACCAAAAACCGACTAATAAATAAGTACCGAGGGTGAGAATTTCTAAATAGACGTAGCTAAAGAAAAGGGAATTACATAACACCAAACCACACATTCCTGCTTCGAAAAAACCCATCAAGGCATAGAATCTTGCCCAGCCCCAATCCATTTCCAGATAACCCACAGCGTATAATTGACAAAGTACATTTAACCCCGTAATCAAAGTTAAAGCACCGACACTGATAGAAGAAATCTGTAAATCGAAAGAGATATTAACCCCTGCGGCTTCTAACCATGTAAAACGTAACTCTTGGGCAGGTTGCTCCCAAATTTGAGACAGGGCAATCACACTGTGGATGAATGCGAAAGAAGTCATCACAATATTAATATAACCCGCAGGACGAGAACCTGTTTTACTGATGATACCTGGTGACCATAATAAGGCAAATAAACCACCAATCAAGGTATAACAGGGAATAAACCAGACTGTTTCACTCCAAAAATTCATTATGATTGATTAATAAATAAATAATTACATTGACTATTAAGATTCAAAGATCTATCTATATGATCGAAAACTATATGATCGAAAAAAAGATAGAGTAATGCTAATCATAATGATTAAATAGATTAAAGTCAATACATATCTTGTTGAGAATAGATTATGATGAATATAAGTTTTTATAGGTTTCATAATTCATTATTAAAGATTCCCCCTAGCCAACAATTATACTGAAGCATTCTCTAGTAGTCTGTCAAGTTTGAAATGAGAGATTATGTTAGCAGAGGAGAAAAGAGAAAAGGAGCTGGGAGAGAAAGTGTTTTGTGAGAGTTTTGAATATGACTGCTTATCCCTCAAAACAAAATTGAGGCCCTATTAACCTCTCTTTTAATAAGTTCGACAGGAGAAGGACAAGGGATATTTAGGGAATGCAAACACAATATCTAATGCTTGTTTTTACAACCTCTAAGGCTATAATGAAGATGTTTAATCAAGAAAAAAATCGTTTTATGACTCTTAATGTCAAATTTTCCTAAAAATAAGCTAAAAATAATGGTAAATCTCAATTTTTGAAGATATGATGGAGTTGTTTTATCGATTTTGACTGTCATCATAACTTATATGGATATTCAATTAATTAATATTGGCTTTGGTAATATCGTTGCCGCTAATCGAGTAATTGCGATCGTCAGTCCAGAATCAGCACCGATTAAACGTTTAATTCATGACGCAAAAGAAAAGGGACAATTAATTGATTCTACTTACGGAAGAAAAACAAGGTCAGTAATTGTTACCGACTCTAATCACATTATTTTATCGGCAATTCAGCCTGAAACAGTGGCTCATCGTTTTGTTGTTAATCCTGAAAAATAATTAACTTGATCATAATTGTTAAAGGTGCAAGCAAGCTTTGCACCTCTATTTATTATTTTTGGCAGAATTTCGATCTTGGGTAAGGCTCTAATTATGCTCGGACAAAACAATATCTTGTTTATACTTCAAACATTGCACGAGATATCAAACTTTTTCCAATAGATTGAATGCCTGTATGTTCAAAATAGTTAGTTGACATATCTAAAAAAGCGGCGACATAATCTAATTGGTTTTCAGAAAAATCCACAAAATTATGAAGATTACCCATCAGTTTATTTTGAGTGAGATTATGCTTGGCAACAAATCCTGACATCCAATCTTTAGTTGCGTCAAAACTTCTACCAATAAATTCTAATTTACCAGCGGAATCCTCCCCAGGAATTAAACGATCGACTTTAGAAAAAGTAGAATTATCACTTAATTCTCCAGCAGAAAGATTATTTAAGGTCGATTCGACTTTTAAAATAAAATCTGCACCGAAAGGAATAATACCATCAATACAAACTAATGCACCCATTCTCATCAAGGCATCACCTTCATATTCTTGTAAGGCTTTGACAAAATCACCGATGCTATCACCTGGCAAACCATTAACTTGACAGAAAGCGACTACTTCAACCACTAATTTAATGGCTAAATCGATCGCTTGAGCTTTTTCGTCATTAGGTGTTATACGATCAATAAAACTTAATAATTTAATTTTGTTGGCAACTTTATTGGCTAATGCCGCAGCACCTAACCCATAATCGGCTTTATCTACTGTTTGATATAACCATAAAGCATTCTGATAACCTTGGCTTTTATCATTAAACAACCAAACGGCTCGATCGCCTATTTGTTGGATCATCTCTTCATCGGTTTCTCCTGTCACCTGACGAACCATTTCCTCGAAATTAGTTATATTTTGCCATTCTCCCGGCACGATAAAATCAAGGGCTTTTAAAACAGCAGTGGTCACATTTGTTGTTGGTAATTCGTTTACCAATTCATAAATTGCTTGACTCATATTTTGATTAATTACTATTAATTAAATTGACAAAAATATTTGACTTATTTTAAGTTAGCTAATCCTTTTAATTCAAATTTACCTAACCATTCTTTTCTTTGTTCAACATCAAAGTCTGGACTACTTGAACGAACACTCACTTGATAGCGATCGCCCACCAGCACAGCCGTATTAGTAGACCCTTTCTCTACCAAAGGAAATCCTTGAACTTTTTCAGTGGCCTTAGCAAAAGCCTTTTTAGCATCAGGGTTACTCGTAGTATCAAAAATGCCTAAAGTAGCGACATCCTTACCTTGAAATTTGAATTTTGCCTGAACGAAACCATCTTTTTCCTGAGTGAAAACTCTTTCGTATTCACCATTATTATCAGGGAAAAAATCGTTTAACTTTGCTCCTTCAACAGCATTTTCATTAACTGCTGTGTTACTTTTGCCCGCAGAAACACTTTCTTCTTGTGCTTGTTCAAAACGAGAAGGCGGTGGACTGCTACAAGCAGATAAACTGACAAGGGAGACTAAACACAAACAGACAACTACACGGGATAATGATTTACGCAACATTAACATGGATTCAAAATTTGTGATTATTTTTTATTAAATAAAGCTTTAAAGTCATTGTAACTTTATTTTTTTGTCAACTATCCCTTGACGATCGTCAAACTTAATGAAAAAGATCTTAATTGTTAATTGTTAATTTCTATATCAACAAAGTTACCTGTTAAAGTCAAGTTTTCTCGTTCGTTAACGGTGATGTCTTCTCCTGCTTATACTTCTGGGTTAGCATTTTCGACAGTTAGATAAACTTTTTGGCTACTAACTCTGCCGTAGCGACCATTAAAGCAAATATGAATGGAATTGAGAAAAGATTTGATGAACTTGATACTAGACTCAATACTCTAATCGCTGTAGCTTTTACCGCACTACTTGGTATCGTCGGAAAGCTGTTTTTTTCAAATGTTGCGATCGCAACATTGACAAACTTTTGTATTAGGCTCCTGCTTTTTACGTTTATACTGATACAAGATTTATGGGTGAGTAAAATATCTTGGGAAAATTAATATTTTTATCTGTGTTCCTTGAGAAGACCCACGGCTATGCCCATGGGATGAA
>JAALKG010000131.1 GCA_011088145.1 Cyanobacteria bacterium MH1_Bin12
TTAACTGGGAATTAGTTTTTTACAAGTTTACTGTTTTATTTAATCCTCATTCCTATGGAAAAATTATTGGATATTATAGAACAAAAAAATATTGCTCCTCAGTTTTTAGAATTTGAAATTACCGAAACCCATGTCATGCAGAATTTAGAGCAAATGAGTCTTTTGCTTACATATATTCAAGACAAACAGATTAGCATCGCACTTGATGATTTTGGTGTGGGTTACTCTTCCCTCGCAGTACTTAAATCATTACCTTTAAATACTTGAAAAATTGATAAGTCATTGATAGATAATATTACGAATAATATCAAGGAACAAGCTATTTTTGAATCTATCATCACAGTGGGAAAAGCTTTAGATTTAAAAGTTGTTGCTGAAGGAATAGAAACTGAGGAACAGAGACAATTTTTAGCAAAATCACTTTGTGATGAACTTCAAGGATTTTATTTTAGTAAACCATTGGAATCATCTATATTTGAAAATAAATATTTAGGGACTGCTGAATAAATGTCTAAGGAAGTAACCATAATCTATCATTTCACACTTGACGAACTACTAGTGCCGATGGGTTAAAATCACTGATTCAGTTGATAATTTTCCCAAGTCTTAATTGATCATCTTTTTGACTTTTGATTGTTCATCATAAGCAAACTTAAATACATTTGCTCTGATATCCTTGATAAGTTGAGTTATTTATGGACGATCGTCATTAGTCCGAACGAATATGAAATAGTAGACAGGTAATCGTTATTTTATATGAAAGTATGACCTTTACTAGTATCATTTATGGGGACTCATCCGTTACTATTTATATTTTTTCCATTAAATCATTAATTTATTGTCGATATGACTTTCTCATCTTCTAGTCAGCCAAAATTCTATCCTACTATCAGACCAATTATTGCTACATCTATTGATGGCATTGCCTTTACACATCAGAAACTATATGCGATCGATTCTCGAAATGGTTATATTTTAGAAATTAATCCCCTCAATAGCATCACCTCAATTGTAAATGACATTTATTGGCAAGACTTTATTGGTGCCAAAGGTTTATGTATTACAGAAAAAAAACTATGGTTTACTAGACAGGAAAATATTTATTCTTGTAATATCAAATGGAATGACAACAATTTAGAGATAACATCCTCTCCACAATGTTTATTTTCTGTACCCTGTAACTGTTCTGGTATTGCTCTTTATAACCAAACTATTTATTTAACAACTCAAAAAACAAGTCATATTCTGGTTTATTCGGTCAAAGGAGAGGAAATAACTCAATTTTATGCCCCCGGTATTGGTTCAGAAAATATTACCATCAAAGACGATGAAATTTGGCTGTGTGACTATCTAGAACAAAGCGTTTATTGTTTAGATAGAGCCACAGGAGAAACTCAGTATAGTTTATTGACCCCTTTTGAATATCCTACTGCGATCGCATTTTATCGAGATTTAGAAACAAATAAAGATATCTTGTATATAGCATATAGCGATCAAGAGCCTTATATTCGTGACAATTCCAATGTTGAACCAAATCATGAATTATTATATCGCGATCGCACTTTTATTCATCCCCTCTATTTCCACTATGACCAAACCAATAAATATACCCTCTCCAATGGTTTTTTAGTCGAAATGACCTATATAGAAGAAATATCCCCGTTAGATCATATTGAAATCGAAGATTTAGAATGGCGTATTGCTTTACCTACCCAGAGTGCAAGACAAAAAATTCAAAGTATTGAACCAGTGGGTTTGCCCTATATCGAAGAGGAAAACAATGGCCAAAAAGTAGCTCTGTTCAAGTTTCCCAAGTTCAATTCAGATAAACGTTTTGCCTTTGGCTGGAGAGCAATTTTAGAAGTTTGGAGCATCAAATATCAACTTAAACCTTATGATTGCGAAAATTTACCTCCTCTTCCTCAAGACTACGAAGGAAAATATTTGATTGATGATGATAATTTGACGATGAATAGTGATGTAATTCTCAAAGCCGCCGAAAATGCTAGAGGTAGAGAAAGCAATATTTTACGTAAAATGTATAGTATTCGCAACTATGTTTATGATCATCTTTCCTATGGAATCAAACCTCATATTGATACCCCTGATATCGTTTTAAAAAGAGGGGTTGGTTCATGTGGAGAATATTTAGGATTATTATTAGCCTTATCGAGATTGAACGGTATCGCTTGTCGAACAGTTGGACGTTATAAATGTCCCTTGAAAGTACTTAATTTTGGTGTTCCTCTCGTCCCCGATTTTAATCATGTGTGGATGGAATTTTATCTACCGAGTATTGGTTGGTTGCCCATGGAGTCCAATCCCGACGATTTAGATAATGGTGGCCCTTATCCCACAAGATTTTTTATGGGTTTGGCATGGTATCACATCGAAATGGCCAAAGATACTCCTTTTGAAATCATTAAAAGTAAAGGGGAAAAGATCAATAAAGAAATTACCTCGATCGGTCAGTTAGCCATTAATCATGTTACTTTTAATATTTTGGAACAATTGCAACCAAACTCATGATTGATAGCCAAATACGAGAATAATCTCCAATGGCATATTAAAAATATTGATATGAGGTATAAATACTCTGGTTTTGAGAACTATTCTCTTGATGACCGAGAAATGGTAAAATTAGCTTCATTCCTATCTTATGTATAGACATTAACTAATACAAGTATTTGCTTAGTTGATCAATATCAATTAAGATTTGGTTTGCCTGAATTTAATTTTATTTTTTCTAACCTATGCCTGAAGCAGTGGGAGTAATACAAGCCTTAGGATTTCCTTCTATCCTAGCCGCCGCTGATGCAGTTGTTAAAGCTGCTCGTGTGACCTTAGTTTTTTTTGATAAAGCCGAAAAAGCTCAATTCATGATTGTATTTCGTGGACCTGTGTCTGAGGTAAACGCTGCCATGGCAGCCGGTCTGCGGGAAGCTGAGAATGCCTTTGGTGGAGAAGTTACCACCCATTATATTGTGCCTAATCCACCACCTAATGTGGTTGATGTTTTACCCCTAAGACATAACGAAACTTCTGATCCTTATCGTGTTTAAGGACTCGATAGACTCTGTTGTTGATGTAGTTGAATAAGTATTTTTTTGTCTGATAAATACTTTCATTAGTGATTATTTCAGTGATAAGAACTAATTTGCTAATGTGTTGACTGGCATTAACTGTCCTCGAAGAAAAGGGCAACATTTTATAGACAATTATTTAATCAATTAAGTTTATTTTTATTTTAATTCAAAAAAAGGAGAATAGTAATTATGCCTTCACAATCTGCCGTTGGTGCGATCGAAACCAAAGGATTTCCTGGAGTTTTAGCCGCTGCTGATGCAATGGTAAAAGCAGGTAGAATAACCTTAGTCGGTTATATTCGTGTAGGAAGCGCCCGTTTCACTGTCAACATTCGTGGTGCTGTATCCGAAGTTAAAACGGCCATGGATGCTGGTATTGATGCGGTTGGTCGTACGGAAGGTGCAACCCTTGAATCTTGGGTTATTATTCCCCGTCCCCATGAAAATGTTTGTGCTGTACTTCCTATCGACTACACTGAAGAAGTTGAGCCTTACCGTCAGGCTGTAGAAGGTACTGCATTACCTCCAGCTAGAAGTTAATTTTGAATTTCTCTCACTCAGTATTTTGTTAATACGGAGAGGGAGGGATTTAGAATAGTAGTCTGATAATGTTGGGAACTCAACAAGCAAAAGACAAATTAGATCTATATTTCAAAGAAGTTGTGCTTATTAGGGATATAGTCTGTTTGCTCAATCTTACTTCAATATACTCAAGAGTGATTTCGCAAATACAATTGTCACAATTTGATACTCAATATTTTTTCGGTAACCCAAAAGTCCCTCTTGCTATGCAATAGCAACTTAATTTACATTTTCGTTACTTTACTGATCATCGTTCCAAAAGTAGAAAGTAGCGATCGCAATTAGTGATTTCCACGAAACAATAATATACCATTATTTAGAGTTTGCTGAAAAAGTCATTAATAGGTTAATGCTGATGAGATAACTTCATGCATAGGCTTAAATCTATTTGATGCTAATTTAGTATTTATTTTCAGCTATGTCTGTGAAGATTATTTATTAATCACTTTTAACAGCTTTTTCATTTTTCCTTATTTGTTTTTATTTGTCCTCATTCAAATGGCTGAAAGTACCATCAAGAATTATTTACACTAATGTGAGTAAATGATGGTCTTTCAGTTTTTTCTTTTTTGAATTATAACAATGATAATTTTCAAGGTTATCAATTCGTGATTTATTCGATCGCACAAAATTTTCTTTTAATCAGGCTTTGCTTATCACTTACTAAATGAGTATAAACACTATACTGTATATCATTTAGCTGATTGATCAGGACAACAGGTACAAAAATACAAGATTTATTGTATTAACCAATCTTTTAATAAGATCTCAATTTGTAAGCTGGTTCAATTGATACAACAGCAGAATCGCTTTCTAGACGACCTAGTATTTCACGGGGAATCTTTGCCGTAAAGATTAATGAGCTAACTCTAGTACGAATCTCAACCCCGGAAGGTACATAGCCTTCTTTCGCAACCTTAACCGTTGCAACGAGAAAAGCTTCTGGATTTAACTCTCTAAGGTTTTTAGCACTTAACTTTAGCTTAGAACTTTCAGGGGTGACGTATTCCACCCTGTATTTTGAAATATTATCGTGTTGATCTGAAGACATAGCGTATGTAGTAATATAGAAGACCAGAATGAAAGTTGCAACTATTATAATTATAACTTTGTGCATCATTATCATTATTTGATTTCTATGGTAGGTCTCGAACCATCTGTACACAGTTATTTGCATCTACTTTTCCCATGCCATAGCGACTATCCCATACCGTATCAGGAGGATTTAAACGAGCAGTTTTAGCCAAAATCTCACGAATCTTCTCAATTGTAAGATTTTTATTTAAGCTATGGGCTTCAGCAAGCATAAGAGCTATGACTCCAGTAACCGCAGGAGCAGCCATGCTAGTACCAGACATACGAGTAAGTAGAACGCGAGTTGAAGAATTAGCCGCCAATACATTGTGTCCGGGTGCGCTAATTTCTGGCTTCTGTCGCCCATCCCTAGTTGGTCCGGCACTAGAGAACCAAGATAAGGGCTGTCCTGATTTCTGAGCATCGTACGACCCTACAACTATACTTTTTTTTCCACAAGAGATAGAGCCCAATGTATGGGAATTATCGTGGGGAGGAGCAAAGTTAGACTGACCATTGTCATCTCGTTCAATCCAGCCGTGAAATTCACCATCACTGATACTAACTCCATGTAGGCGAAGCTTAATTTTTGAAGAGAAGCTTGAAGATATAAGCTGAGTATTCATGAAAATACCGATGGTATTGTCTCCATTATTAGGATCTTCTTGGCGATGAGCAACGAAAAAAAGAAGCTCGTTAGCTTGATTAACAATCCGAGCAGAAGCTCCCAAATTTATTTCGCCAATGCTGTGATCATCTTGATCGATTAGTTCTAAGTTTAGTTGATCATCTTTGCTATACCAAATTTCTAGTTCATTGTGAGTGAAATCCGATGACCCAATTTGCCAAGTCACATCGGTGAAATTTCCTTGTTCGACCTTACCACTAGCATGGATGCCATCTTCATATGAATTGCTAGCCGCAATAACTACTGCACGATTGGGTTGAGCAGTAACAACAGCATCAATTCCTTGTTCAACTAAGTTGCTTCCATCGTGAGAACCACCATTTGTTCCCAGACTAATGTTAATACTGCAAGGACGAGTCCCAGCTTGATCAAAGATAAATTCAATGGCTTCTAATAGTTGTACTGAACTACCAAAATTAGAACCAACTACACCCGAGCCTTGCCAAGGAATATCACTACCACTAATTTGGACAAAGATTATATCTGCTTGTGGTGCAACCCCAGGGACACTGCTGCCACTACCATTACCACAAGCAATTCCATGACATGAGTTCCGTGACTTGCTTTGCCTGGGTCATGTCCTAAACTAGCGTAAGGATCAACTGTTCGCAAAGCGGCATTAATTTCCATTTGAGTGTAAACCCGACCATATCCTAAATGGCTCGATGCTCCAGATGAAAAAGTTTGATCCCAAAGTGCAAGAATACGTGTACTGCCATCAGGATTACGAAAATTTTGATGGACGAAATCACATCCATAGTCAATAATACCAACGATAACACCTTTTCCCTGTTGACCTTGAGTCACAGGTGGGAGTAAATCGGCTCTAGCTTTTATTTCTTCAATAGTTGACTTTAGTGCTGGCTTCAGGATTTGAGAAGCCTTGAGGCTTTGAACGTAAGGAAGTTGTCGTAATATTTCCACTCGATTGAGCGGTATTCTTGCCGTAACAATCTTAGCACCATCAGGTGTGTTGCCCAGATTTGCTCCTGGAAAGACCTCGCTTCGATCTAACCAGCTTGTTAAATCAGAAACCTTTGCAATGACAGCAATTTCACCCTCAGCGGTGGAGGCTGTCGCAGGTGGAAATATTCCTCGAGCTCGGCGATCCAAATTCAGTTGTATTCTTGGATCGATCTTAGTAAAAATTTCTGGCAATTGTATTCTCATAATTATCACCTCATTTTTAGGTTATTTATGCAGAGCAGATATACTGATAATCTTGAAATAGTAGTATTTTCAATCATCTGTTTAATTAACTACTTAGTTTTTTGTTCTGCAAGTTTGACTTGCTCTTATTCTCCGCAAATCTTTTAGTTTTAACATAAATGTTTTTTTAGCTCTAACTATCCATTGTGTTGAGAAACTTAAGAAAACACAATGGGAAAAAGTCAGGTTTAAACTTCACAAAACCAAAAAAGTCAGATTAAATCAGGTAGAGATAAAAAACGACTTTGACAAAATAGACTCTGGTGATTGTCAAATCGCTAGTTCATATATTTAGGAGTTACGCACTTAAATGTCGGAATAACAGAGAGCTTTATTTTATCTTCTTTTTCATTCATAAGCTAACACTAAAGCAATGATAACAACTTTCAATTTAAATAAGTTGCCTTTACTATGCCAAGATAGACTATAATTTTATTCATAGATAAAAACCTATCTTAAATTAATAAATCATTTTGTTTGTTCTATGTCGCACTTAATTGCAACTAATAAATTAAAGCTTTTTGACATCCTCCCAGCGTCGGAGACGCGGGATTCCTAAGAAATCTAGAGGTTC
>JAALKG010000132.1:0-6367 GCA_011088145.1 Cyanobacteria bacterium MH1_Bin12
GCCCCTGTTAACAAGGCATATTTGAGATCAGCACCACCTCAAGCTACACCTGTTAAATTAGCTTCTGTCAAATCTACCCCACTAAGATATGCACCACGTAAATTAGCCCCCGTTAAATCTACTCCTCGCAGGTTGGCTGTATTGAGAAATGCACCGCTTAAACTTGCTCCAGGACCAATTGCACCTGATTTTTTATAATTATAATCAGTCGTCCATTTTGTCTGATTATCATAATAAGCTAGATCTAGTTTTGCTCCTTCGAGATTAGCATTACTTAAATCACAATTTTGTAATTGCGATCGCTGTAAGAAAGTATTTCCTAAATTAGAACTACTCAGAATTGCACCAATAAAACGGACTCCTCCTAAATCCGCTGACTTCAGATTTGCACTAGTTATATTAGCCCCTGTTAAATCGACTCCAATAAGATTAGCTTTGCTCAAATTAGCTTGGGATAAATCAATACCTGATAAATCTATATTTTGTAGATTTGCTGAGATGAGATTTTTATCACCTTGTAAAACAGCTAAAACTTCTTCTTTTGAATGAGTTTGAGATAAAGACATAGATAAACTTAGTTTAGAATAAAAAATTTTGATTATTAGGATAATTGACAATTGACAATTGACAATTGACAATTAAGAATTGAACACTTAAGTTTTTAGATTTTTAATTGAATCAATTAAGATAGCGATTTTCATTTGGGCGAGGTATGAATAAACCCAATAAAATTCTAGATTAGTTTTTTAGAAGGATTACCTCATAATTATAAAATCAGCTATTAGTTATATGAATTGTCTTAGTTATTAGGTATATTTTATGCGACTGAAACCACCCATGACAATGATGGACTTTTTTCGTAAAAGTGAGGGAACTTGGTTTTCTCAACGAACAGTACATCATTTTGACACGACCAAAGAACAATCAGGAGACTCAAACATAATTATTGAAGTCCTAGAGAATAATGATAGTCGTATCCAAAAAGTTTGCCAAGAACAAAATATCGATCCGAATTTAGCTGTAGGTGGAGCAACTTTTTTATGGCAAGATAATTTAGATGATCCTAATCCTAACTCGGATTGGGCAGCTATTTTGGTTGATATTCCTGATGGTGACAATAAAAATCAAGGCAGATTTCTCCGTAACAAAGGTTATGTAGAAGGAATACCAGTTGTTTGTCAATACAATTTTTCTCATGATGGTGTTTTGACTATTGCCACCGAATATGAAAAAAATCAAGGTACAGAAAGATGCTGGTTTGTTACTGATGATTTTCGGGTACGTGTTAGTACGGTGAAAATGATGAATGGGGTGAATCTAATGAGTTATTCTTCTGAGCGTCGGTGTATTTCTAACGAAGCATTAGAAAAAATTGCTACAAAATATAAATAAGTCAATCTAATTTGATTGATCATTGGTAAGATCAATTCTCAGAGCTAAAATATTCTTTTGACATCCCCTTTTGATATATGGATTCTATTTTTGAAAAACTAAAACACCCTAATCCGAACTTGCGTGAACGAGCAATGCTGGAAATAGCAGAATCTAGGGATGAAAATACTATTCCTCGTTTAATGAGTCTTTTAGGAGAAGAAGATGTCACATATCGACGGGCAGCAGTTAAAACTTTAGGTGTAATTGGTTTTGATACTGTACTTTCTTTAATTGAGACTTTAGCAACTAGTGATAATGTTGTAGTTAAGGCCAGTTGTGGTAAAGCATTAGCTCAAGTTGCTGTTAATTACCCAAATCAAGCGTTTCCACCAGAGGCAATAGCAGGATTGAAAGAAAGCACAAAAGATCCTAATCCTGTAGTTCATATTGTTGCCGTGATGGCATTAGGAGTTATGGGTAATCAAGCATTAAGTACTTTGATAGAGGTGTTAGAAACTACAGATAATATTTCAGTTCAAGTATCTGTTATTAATGCTTTAGGATCTATTATTGACCCCAAAGCAATGGAGATATTAGTAAATCTTAGTGATGATGAATCGCAAGATCCTTACATTCAAGAATCAGCCAAAAGTGCAGCTTCTCGCTTAGAACAGGTAACAAAGTTTAGCGCAATCAAAACTCAATCTTCGGACAATGAATAAAAAAGCCGAGCATTAAATTTAGGTAAATCATTGTCAATTGTCAATTGTTAATTGTTATTATTATGGATAAGCGTTTTAGTACTTTATTTAATATCACTGAAGATCGAGCAATTAAGTTATTAGAAACACCTTTAGAAAAATTAGAAGATCCTAGTGATCGCTATGCGGCGGCTTCTCATCTAGCTTATTTTAAAAGCGATCGCAGTATCAAGGCTTTAATTGAGGCGATAGAGGTTTGTGATGATCAACTCTATAACCGCATTACTCGTAGAAAAGCTTTAGAAACTTTAGGTAAGTTTAAAGCACACGAGGCTTTAGATGTAATTATTGATTGTTTGGGAGATGATGATTGCTACACGGTGGAAAATGCTGTTTGGGCAATCGGTGAAATTGGTACTGAAGATGAAGCAATTTTGGAAACGATAACTTCTCTACTTGATAAGGGAGGACAGAATTATCGAGTCATTATTCAAACACTAGCAAAATTAAATTACCAACGGGCGATCGATACTATTAAAATTTTTATTAATGATCCCGATCAATGTATTGCTAGTTCAGCATTAGCTGCGATCGCACGATTGACAAACAATTATGAGCAAGTCCATCGCATTATTGCCTTTGTTGAATCCGATAGTGTTAATGCCAGAAGAGCTTGTATTCAAGATTTAATGGATCTAGACTATTATGATGCAATACCACAAATAGCCTCTGGTCCTGTTTCTTTAGTATTTCGCTTACGAGCAGTTCGCCACCTTGCCAATGTTGCTATCAATAAGGGAGTTAAAACTTTTGCTGAGATTGAACCTTATCTCGATCAGGTAATATTAGATCATCCCGATAGTCTTCAATTAGTCCATGAATACGATCAGTCTCCCAGTTTAGAATTTTTGATCGATGAACTTTATCACACAGACTTTGGACGTTGTTATCTGGCGAGTAAAACTTTACTTGAAGAACATGCAGATGTGTTACCTCAAGCTTTGTTTGCAACTTATGATAAATTAGCCTATAACGATTATGGTGGGCATTACCACGTCATGAAGCTTTTTGGTTGGTTAAAACATCAACCTGCTTATGATTTACTGTTGGAAGCATTACATAATAAGGCTCCTCAATTTCAAAAGTCTCGTGCGGCAGCTGCGATCGCATTAGGTAAATTGGGTAATCCTGAAATAGCTGAGTCACTACGAGAAAATCTCAAATTGAATATTTTTGACCTCAAATATGGATGTATAATTGCTCTCAAAGAATTAGGGTTATCGATCGATCCTGAATTACTCAATGATGCAGATATGTTAATTAGAGCTAAAGCAAACTATTGTAATGGCAATGATTAATTTAGAACATTTCCTGGAAAAAAGCACTGCATTCATACCCCCTTTCTATCTTTATTTTTGCAATATTTAAGTAATTTCAGATTTCAGAGAGTAATATCCAAAAATCATTATTCATTAATATAACTATGTTGAGTGAAAGAGCAAAAGAATTAATACCTAAAGCGAGAATTTTTACCGTTGAATCGATTAAAGATAAGTATCCAGAAAATGCGATCGCTATTTTTCAGCAAGCAGATGATGACGGTGAATATTTAACAGATAATGATTTACAAAAAATTCAAGAAAATATACCTGAACTTGTTACGAACTTGAATAGAGTTAAACTGTTGAGAGACAAAGCAGCAGAAATAGTTGACCAAGCTAGAAAAGAGGTGCTAATTAAATTTCCTCAAATTACTCAATCTGGAGGTGGACTTTATCCTCCGATTAGAGCAGAAGCTTGTTGGCGAGACTTTTGGCATTTTCTGCGTTGTATTAGTTATGGTGTAGCAGGGAAAATAACTAATTTTACTTCCGAAGAAGGTTTAAAAAATATGGAACTACTTTACCAAGAATTAAAAGTTCCATTACCAGCGATGATAATCGGTTTGGAAAATCTCAAAATATATAGTTTGGCAGAATTTTCGACTTCCGAGACAGAGGAAATAGCAACTTACTTTGATCATTTAATTATTCAAATGAAACAATTTGCAACCTCAAGTTGATCTCAGTTCGACATAAAATGATTCGTTATGTTCCTTAAGCTTTAAACCTTCAGGATAATTGACAATTGACAATGCTAATTTGGGGTTATTTTTGGTGTTTTTCGAGGTGAATTTTAGCTGTTAAGCATTATTAGTAAAGGTTTCATATTTATTTAGCAGACTCTATGTATTACTACTTTCTAATGCCACTGCTACTACTCGATAATCTTCATCTGTTGTCAATTGACTAAGGGCATCTTTGGCAGAGGAATGGTTGAATTTCGTCAGTGATTGTGCCACACGCAGACGGATACGCCATGATGTATTATCTTTCATTGATAGTAGTAATGCTAATGCTTCTTTTTCCTTACTAGTGTTGACTAGAGATGCTAAACAACTAAGACTATTTTCTTGAACACCATTATCATCTCCTTTAATACCACAAACGCAAATATCAAATAATTCTTCTGGACAATTAAATTCTGTTAACACGGCTAAAATACTTAAACGAACTAACCAGTTATCGTCTTGATAAAAAGCTTGCTGTAAATGGGGAATGGAAACTTCACCAAATAAAGATAATGAGTTACAGGCTTCTGCACGAACGTTTGTATCTCGATCGAGTTTGACCATTTCGAGTAAAGTAGCAAAAGATTCCGCAGTTTTATTTTTCCCTAATCCCATGGCAACAAACGAACGAACTAAAAATTTTTCATCTTTGCTGACTTTTAATAATAAGGGCATGGCTATTTCTCCTTGATACCCTTTCAATGCTTTTAGTGCATTTAATCGATCGTGCATATCATCAGACTCTAATTTCGTTTCAATTTCTTTAATGTCCATGTTTATTAAAGTTTTTTAACTTTTACTTTACTTAAGATTATCTTATTTGGCAAGATGTAAGATTATATTTGTAATTTTATAAACAAAGGTATTTGATCAAATGACAGAAGTAGTAAATGATCTTGCATCTCAAGAGGAAATTAAGGCTGTAACAGCAGAATTAGAACAGTATCGTGAAAGATTAGTCAATGATATTCTCAATATGGGTAAAAAAGTAAAGATGTCCAGAAAGAATGTTGACAAACATATCAGTCAACATCCTGAAATTAACAAAATTGATTCGGTACTTGAGCAATTACGTTCTCAAATTGGAGAATAAAAATTATTTATTGATTATTTTAAATTTCTTGTAGCAATCTTATAGTAACTTAATATTTCTGTTGAAGATGTTGAGTATTATTTTTTCAATTATTGAAATTTTTTTACTATTTTAAATTAATATTATTGTTTTATTTATTGTTTAATTAATATTATTAATTGGGGGATATTCCCCCTTTTTTTTTATGTTCTGATTTAATAACGGGAAATAGTATTATCGATCGATACAGAGTAAGCATCAATACCACCTGAAACATTTTTCACATGAGTAAAACCCTGACTGACTAACCATTGACACATCTGAGCAGAACGCATACCATGATGACAAAGGACGATCGTCTCCAGTTCACAATTAAAATCATTGGTAATCTGATTCATCCACTGCTGAGATTGGCTTAATGGTAATAGCTTAAACCCAGAAAGAAAAGTGGTATTGGCTTCTTCTGGTTCTCGAACATCAATAAATTGTATTTCTGAGTTTTCATCCTCTAATAAAATAGCTAATTGTTGGACATCAATACTGGTAAAATTCATAATTTTGTTAATTAAATTAAGTTATAAATATTATTATTTAAAAAGCTAATTATTGATTATTTAAAGTTGTTCAATAATTTGAAAAAATTCTTTTTCAAAAGCAACTTGAGCTCGATTAGTTTTACCACCAAAAAAATAGCGATCGTTTTCTTGTAATGCCCAGACTTCGGAGAAAGAAACATAACTCATTACTACCCCAATCATCAAAAGAGCAAAACCAAGATAAACGATAGGAACACCCGGATCAGATTTAATTTGTAAACCAGTAGAACCAATTAATTCCAAAACATTTACATTAACACCATTAATTTCTACAGGGATATTTGGACGTGTTGCTTTAACTAATTGTCCTTTCATATCATAAATAAACATCGTTCCTTGTAAATCCTTCACGATTAAAGAAACTCCCTCGCTTAAATCAGGTTTAATTGGAATCCATGTCCCCCAGATACGACCTTCTTTTTCACTATTTAATTCAGCCATTGGCAAACTAAAAATAGGACTATTATTCAGTTGTACTTTAATGCCAGAAATACCCCAAGTTGTCTGATAAAAA
>JAALKG010000132.1:6377-7203 GCA_011088145.1 Cyanobacteria bacterium MH1_Bin12
TTAACAAAAATAGTTTTATGTTTCAATTCTTCACCATCATTACTAATGACAGATAAGTCAGAATAAAATTGATTAACTGCCCCTGTTTCTGAATAATCAATCCTAAAATTATTTACTTTAACTTGAAAAGATTTAGGTTTCTTTAAATCTGTAAATCTACCAGCTTCGATAAAATTATTAATGGTAAAAGTATCACCACTAGGAATAATTTCTTGAGCAAAAAAACCAGTGAATGCTCCCAAAATAGCACCCAACAAAATAACAATCATACCAATATGTACAATGATAGGACCTATCTTTCCACTAATACCTTTTTGAGCATATAAAGAATTGTCATTTTGATAGACATGATAACCTTTTCCTGTCAGTTGGGATTCAATTTCTGTCAAGGATTTGGCTTCAACTTCAGCACTAATAGCCAATTTATTGAACTGTCTGGATTTTTCGTGAAATTTCCATATTTTAACAGCTTTTAATGCAGGTAATTGTCTTCTAAAAGTACAGGTAATTAAACTAGCTCCAAAAAGTACTAAGATACTCAAATACCACCAAGTTGTATAAACATGATTTAAACCCATATTAAGTAATACTTGCCATGTTAAAAAAACAAATAATGCAGGTTCTTCAGGATAGTTTTGTTGATAAAAATTAATACCTTGATTTTGTTCAATAACTGTACCACTAATGCTAAAAATGGCAATTACTAACAATAAAATAATGGCTAAACGTAAATCAGAAATAATTGTACATAATTTTCGCCAAAAACTATTTATAAAAATCAAAAAAGAAGAGTTATTATAATTAGATATACTCATATGATAATTTT
>JAALKG010000133.1 GCA_011088145.1 Cyanobacteria bacterium MH1_Bin12
CGTGATTCATCCCATGGGCATAGCCGTGGGTCTTCTCAAGGAACACAGATAAAAAGGGAATCGAGATCTCAATTTAGATTCAGATAAAATGCAGAATAGAGACTAGTTTTAGCAAAATAACTCTATAATTTCAACATAGTTTTTAAAACTAGCATTGTACGATTAATATTCAGACAAAAAATTGATTCTGCATAATAGTTTTTTCTTTTGTTGATCTTTGTTCTCGATTTTTACTCCCTAACTCACAAAAGTAATTTAGTTGTGTCCAAGTACTTAACTTTTTAACAAAATTTTCATTGAAAATCGAATCTTAAGTTAGATTATTTGTCCACACTATTCAAGTCAAAAATGAAAGGAACACCAGCTTTATTGTCTCCCATCACTAATACTTTAGGCATTTGAGCACCACCTGTTTTCCAAGCTTCGATCGCTTCTTTTTGTAGTACTAACTCTCCACCCTGAGCTTTGAGAGTTTCTGCCAATAATCTTTGAGCTTCTGCTTTACCTTTAGCACGGTTAATGTCAGCTTGGGCTTCTTGAGAAGCTTCTTGAGCAATGTAAACAGCACGTTGGGCTCTTTGTTCCGCAATTTGCTTTTCTTCTACCGCTTTAGAAAATTCCTTAGAAAAGGCTAAATCAACAACACTAGTATCTAAAACAATAATGCCATATTTTTCCAAACGAGAGTTAAGTGCCAAATCAAAATCGTTTTTTAATTCTGTTCTTTTGGTAATAGCTTCTTCTACCGTACGTCTAGCGGCTGCAATTTTAAAAGATTCTTGAGTTTGAGGTGCAATTATTTTGGTAACAATATTTCTTAATGTACCTTGAGTTCTTCTAATTTCTACAACTTTGACAGGATCGAGACGAAAGTTAATTGCAAAACTAGCAGATAAATCTTGTAAGTCTTTAGTGGCACTTTGAGCAGGAACTTCAAATTTCTGTACTGTAATGTCATAAACATCCACAGTAGAAACAAGAGGTGGTTTAAAATGTATTCCTTCTAATAAAGTACCATCCTGAGCTTTACCTAAAATGCTTAAAACACCAGCTTGTCCTGGATTAATAATCACAAAAGCATTAAAAGCGACAAGGACTATAAAAGCGACAATAATACCGCCTAGTAAATTAAAAATGCTGGTTGTTGGTTGACGAGTCAAAATTTGTTCTCCTAATAATTGAAAAAATTTTATGATTATTTCTGTTGAGATCTTAGCATTTCTCAAATAGTTAGAATTATTTTATGGGGTAATTTAATGAAAGTTTTAGATCTTTTGAAAATAAAACAACAATCGATTAATTTCCAAGATTAAATGTTTATTTTTATGATTTTTTTTGAATTTATATTAAGGAATTGTCCCAATTTTAAATTATTTGTGGTAGTAAATTTACTGTTTCTCTGACCTTCAGAAATAAAAAATTTATAATTAATTTAATGCTTTCATGATAGCGATATAAGTCTTTTTACAATATAAAAGCGATCGTCAAAAGTATAAAAAAAATAAGTCGATAAATATTTGCAAATATATTTCAATTCAGAAGTAGATAATTATCTGACAAAAACATACTCAGATTCAGAAGAAAGATTACATTGATATTTATATCTATCCTCAGCAAAATCAAATAGTTTCTCTGGAGAATCAATCTTATTTTTAACTATACAATTCGTCATTATTCCTCTTGCTCTTTTTGCTTGAATGGGGATAACTTTTAACTTTTCTTTTCGCTCTTCTTTAAAAATAATTGTAATAACTGGAAAACCTAATTTTTGTACATTAATGACAGACATATATTCCTTAGAAGCAAGGTTTAATAATATCGGATTCGCTTCTTTTTGTAAAGTTTTAGTCAAATCTTCTGTAACTTTTTTTTTCCAGTAACTATATAAGTTTTTTCCTCTCGAATTCGCTAATTTTGTTCCCATTTCCAGTCGATAAGGCTGTATCGCATCTAAAGGTTTTAATATGCCATATAAACCAGAAAGGATTCTCACATGTTCTTGAGCAAAAGTATAATCTTCTTCGGTAAAACTGTCTCTGTCAAAAGCTTTATAGACATCTCCTCTAAATGAAATAATTGCTGGTTGATAATTTTGATCATTAAAGGATGAGGAAAAATTTTGATATCGATTAAAATTTAATTTAGCCAAAGAATCTGATATTTTGAACAAATTTCCCAGCTGAATTTGTGTCATGGATTTAAGTGATTTGACTAAATTTAAACTATCTTCAAAAAAAATTGGTTTAGTTACAGATGGAGTAGTAAAAGTAGAGTCAAAATCTAAAGTTTTAGCGGGGGATAATACCAATATCATGAAAAATATATTTGCATTTAATAATGATAAATAATGACGAAAATTGTCAAAAAGTAATTTACAAACTAAATTAACAAGATATTTTGAGCTTACAAGTAAGTGCAACAGTTGCAGTCATTAATATTGCGAAGTAGCAAAATAAGATCTTTGAAACATTTCAATCAGAGTTAATATTTTCATCTGAGAATTACTAAGCAATTTTCACGGCAAATATTGTTGTACAACAGATAGTCCTGATAATCCGACAAAACAGAAGGCAAAAAATAAACCGATATTCAGCCTCACATGGAGCTTTCTTGCCCAAGGATTAGAAGAATTTATCTGAGTTGAACTCCATGCTGACAAACAAACAAGAGTTACAACAATTAAACCTGCGGGTAAATGTATCGAATGTCCCAAACTACCATATTCGCCAATCGTCCCAATTAAACCGATCGAGAGTAAAATGAGAACTAAGGTCACCATGATACTGCCCATCATCCAATGAAAAGGACGTAACCATTTCGGACGAGCTTTTTTGTCAGTACGAGATTTCCATAACATGATACCAGATATACTGAGGATGACATAAGCACTCATACTTAAACCCATCGACCAAGCCGCAATTCTCCATAGCCACAGAAAAGAAGGTAAATTCACGTTCTCAATTTACATTAATAGCAATATTTTTATCGATAATTAAAAAAATAATATCCTGAAAATTCAATATTTTGAATTTGGTGATAAATTATAATAACAAACTTATTGGTATAACCAGCCTAAATTAATTGCGGTACTTTTCGTCATGTAAATATCCTAATACGATTAATGCGATCGTCACTTTTTGATATATAAACCCAAATCATTGCTTTGATACTTAGCCATATCACAATTATATCAACAAAGCATAATAAATAATTATTTTTTAAGCTATTAATCATTAAATATACTGAAGCATAAATATATTTAATATGCCATTATTTTGATATGGACAATAATTAATATATTTCCAACTATACTAAAGTATTAATTAAAAAATTTTATAAACGTACATAATATATATGGAAAACATTCAATTAGTGGCAAGTCAAGATTCTATCAATTCTGTTGTGCAAAATAATACAGTTAACAATAATACTCAAACCAAAAAGCGAAAAGGACGATATTTAGCTTGGCAAATTGCTCCAGATTTAGGATCCAGTTTCAAATTTGCTTGGCAAGGAGTTACATATGCCTTTGAGACACAGCGTAACTTTCGGATTCATACAATAATGACAATTGTGGCCTTAACATTAGCAATTTATCTTAAAGTTACCACCGTTGAACTCGCTTTAATTTCCTTAACTTGTGCCATGGTAATGGTTCTAGAATTGCTCAATACTGCCCTCGAATCAGTGGTAGATTTGACAGTTGGACAAAACTATCATGGACTAGCTAAAATTGCCAAAGATTGTGCCGCAGGAGCAGTTTTAATTTCTGCTATAGCATCTTTAATAGTGGCAGGTTTTATTTTGTTACCTCATGGGTTAGACTTAATAGTCTCAATCTAAATCGATCAAAGGAGAAAGCAGGTTGATTTTAGTGATCGACAACTACGACAGTTTCACTTATAACCTTGTGCAGTATTTAGGTGAATTAGGAAAAGACTACACTGTCGCCAAAGAAATTCAAGTATATCGTAATGATAAAATTACCATTGAGGAAATAATTAGCCTTAATCCTGATGCCATAATCATTTCACCAGGTCCAGGTAATCCTAATACATCGGGGATTTGTTTAGAATTAGTTACCAAACTAGGAGGAAAATACCCAATTTTAGGAGTTTGCCTCGGACATCAAACCATCGGTCAAGTTTATGGAGGCAATGTCGTTTCCGCTCCTACATTAATGCACGGCAAAACATCAGCCATTCATCATCACAACACAGGAGTTTTTCAAGAATTACCCAATCCTTTAAGAGCAACTCGCTATCATAGTTTGGTTGTGGATAAAGAAACTATGCCACCAGTTTTAGAAATTACGGCACAAACAGAAGATGGTATCGTCATGGGTATAAGACATAAATTATATGCTCACGTCCAAGGGGTGCAATTTCATCCAGAAAGCATTCTCAGTGATTGTGGGTTAAAATTATTAGGCAATTTTTTACAAGAGTTAAACTAAGAACATGAAACGTCGTGACTTGATACGCTATAGCACCTATGGATTACTCAGTACCTTTATCGCTAGTAAGTATTCTCATCCACAACCAGTACTCGCACAAAATACTTCAGGAGTTACAATTGAATGGTTAGGACATAGTTGTTTTGTTTTTCGCAATTCACAGGGGAGAATATTAGTCAATCCCTTCACTCCCTTGGGTTGTACTGCGAAATATCGTGAACCAAAACCAAAAGTCGATATTGTGATGATTAGTAGTCGTTTGTTGGATGAAGGTTCAGCCGCTGGTTTACCGAATAATCCTCAATTAATGGTTGAAGCTGGTGTGTATAAGGTTAAGGGTATTGAATTTCAAGGAATCAAAACTCTTCACGATCGAGAAAATGGGAGAAGATTTGGTGATAATATAAGCTGGAAGTGGACTCAAGGAGGCTTAAAACTTCTTCATCTAGGTGGTATTGCTTCGAAAGTAGGTATTGAACAAAAAATTTTAATGGGTACTCCTGACGTATTATTTATTCCTGTGGGAGGAAGTGCCAAAGCTTATAATGCCCAAGAAGCAATTGCCGCTGTTAAAACGTTAAACCCTAAAATAGTTATTCCTACGCAATATTTAACCAATGCGGCAGAAGAAGATAAGTGCGAATTAAGTAAGGTGGAAGAATTTATTGAAATAGCTAAAAGTGAAGAATTTGCAGTTCAAAGAATAGGCAGTAGTGCTTTGAGAATTAGACCTAGAGATTTACCACAGACAGGTACTGCTATTAGGGTATTTAATAGTAATAGTTTAATTACGAAAAATTAAAACGAGCATGATTAACACTCATCGTTGGCAGAAAATACAACCTTATTTATTTTTACTCCCTGCTTTAATTGTTTTGGGAGTAATTGTTTTTTATCCTGCAATCCAGGCTTTTTCTCTAAGTTTTTCTCGTTATGAATACGATTTAACCCAAGCACCACAATGGATTGGTTGGGAAAATTTTGAGCGATTATGGCTCGATGAAGTTTTTCGTCAGACGGTGATTAATACCCTTATTTATTTGTTAGGAGTTGTACCCCCTTTAGTTGTTTTACCTTTATTTTTAGCAATTTTGGTTAATCAAAAATTAAAGGGTATTCATTGGTTTCGTACAGCTTATTATACTCCTGTTGTCATTTCCATGGTGGTAGCAGGTATCGCTTGGAAAGCAATTTACTGGTCAAATGGAATTTTGAATCAATTTTGGTTTAGTTTAGGTTTTGAGAGAGCTATACCGTGGCTAACTAGTCCTGATTGGGCAATCTGGAGTGTGATGGTGGTGACAATCTGGAAAGGACTAGGTTACTATATGGTTATTTATTTGGCTGGTTTACAGGGTATTTCTCCCGAATTATATCAAGCGGCTGCGATCGATGGCTCTGTAGGATGGCAAAAACACTTTGATATTACAATTCCGTTAATGAAACCTTATATTTTTTTAGTCGCAGTAATTTCGGCTTTGAGTGCAACCAAAGTGTTTGAAGAGGTTTATTTATTGACTCAAGGAGGACCTCGAAACAGTTCTAAAACAGTTGTTTATTATTTATACGAGAAAGCATTTCAAGAATTAGATATTAATTATGCTTGTACCATTGGGTTGGTCTTATTTATATTTATTCTGATTCTTTCCATTGTCAATTTTGTTTTATCTCGTGATGTAGAGTCAAATTGAATAACGAATATTTGTTTAAATTGATAAGGGTGCGGCTCTGATAATGTAACAACAAGTAACATTAAATTGAACTTTTAACGATGATTGAGTTTTAATAGAATAGATAAAAATAATCTCTTAGTTCACTTTTTGATGATGAAGACCATAACCTCTGATGAACTTAACCAAAGCTTGTTTGATTGTGCACTGCAACAATATCAATTGATCGTCGAGACTCTGTCGGAGGATGAATCAGTAGGATGGGATCATAGTGAGATTGAACAATGGTTACAAAAAACTGGTACAGAGCTATTACGAATACTATATCAATGTCATCTTGATTTAAGAGCAAAGACAGAAAAGGCAGAAACAAAAATAATTGGTAGTGAAGCAGAAGTTCGTTCACATCGACGAAAAGAGCAAAAACGGAAATTAGAAACACTGTTTGGGGAAGTAACCGTCAAACGTATCGGATATAGTAACAAAAAACCAGGAGTAACAATACTCTATCCATCAGATGGAAAATTGAATTTCTCAGAGGATAAATATTCTCATGGTCTACGTAAACGAGTAGCATTAGAAGCGGCAAAAGTATCTTTTCAAGAAACAAGTAATACTATTGATCAAACCACAGGAGGGAAGGTAGGAAAAAGACAGTGTGAAGAATTAACGGTCAAAGCAGCAAGAGATTTTGAGGAATTTTATGCACACAAACCAGTAAATGAAGCAGAATCATTAGATGATTTACTGGTGTTAACCATGGATGGGAAAGGTATTGTGATGCACTCAGCTGATTTAAGAGAACAGACAGCCAAAGCAGCACAAAAAGCAGGAAAACAAACAAAAATGCGACTCTCACCAGGAGAGAAAAAACATCGAAAAAGAATGGCAACCGTGGGTAGTGTTTACAGTATTAATCGTCATTTTCGAACAGCTCAATCAATTATAGTGGAAAAATCAATCAGTAAATCATCAGCACCAAAAGCACAAAACAAG
>JAALKG010000134.1 GCA_011088145.1 Cyanobacteria bacterium MH1_Bin12
CTAGATTTCTTAGGAATCCCGCGTCTCCGACGCTGGGAGGATGTCAAAGTATTAAGCGTTTTATTGGTCGTCGATGGGATGAAACTGAGAATGATCGACGAAGAGTGACTTATCAAAATGTTACAGGCAAAGATAATACTGTCAATGTGAACATTCAAAATAAAGCCTATACTCCTCAAGAAATTTCGGCGATGATATTACAAAAATTAAAAGCCGATGCAGAAACTTTCTTAGGAGAAGAAGTCACTAAAGCAGTCATTACTGTACCCGCCTATTTTACCGATGCTCAAAGACAAGCCACCAAAGATGCGGGGATGATTGCTGGTTTGGATGTCATGCGAATTATTAATGAACCAACCGCGGCATCTTTAGCCTATGGTTTAGATAAACAAGAGCAAGAGCAATATGTCCTAGTATTTGATTTGGGTGGCGGAACGTTTGATGTTTCCATTTTACAATTGGGTAATGGTATTTTTGAGGTTGTTTCTACCTCAGGAAATAACCAACTAGGTGGAGATGATTTTGATGCGGTTATTGTTGATTGGTTATTAGAGCGATTTAAAAAGCAAGAAAGTATTGATTTAAGCAACGATAAAATGGCTTTACAAAGACTGCGGGAAGCAGCAGAAAAAGCCAAAATAGAACTGTCTAATTTAGAAGAAACTTCTATTAATTTACCTTTCATTACAGCAGATGATAATGGTCCAAAACATTTGGAGTTGGAATTATCCCCTGTTCAACTCGATGAGTTAATTTTGTCTTTAGTGCAACAAACTATTCCTCCGATGGAACAGGCTTTACGAGATTCTGGATTAAGTAAAGATGAAATTAATCGAGTGGTTTTAGTTGGTGGTTCAACTCGTATTCCTGCTATTCCCGCTCAAATTTCATCTCATTTTGGATCACAGATGGTTATAGATTGATCGATTAATCCTGATGAAGCCGTTGCGTTAGGGGCCGCGGTTCAAGGTGGTGTTTTGGGAGGAGAAGTTCGTGATTTATTGTTATTAGATGTCACCCCTTTATCTCTAGGTTTAGAAACTATGGGAGAAGTTTTTACAAAAATTATTGAACGTAATACCACAATTCCCACTAGTCGAACTCAAATATTCTCTACCGCAGTTGATGCACAAACATCAGTAGAAGTGCATGTTTTACAGGGAGAACGTCCGATGGCAAAAGATAACAAAAGTTTAGGTAAATTTTTGTTGACAGGCATTCCACCTGCACCTAGAGGGCTTCCTCAAATTGAAGTATCTTTTGATATTGATGTTGATGGTATCTTAAAGGTGTCTGCTACAGATAAGGGTACAGGTCAAGAAAATAGTATTTTAATTACTAATACAGGAGCATTAAGTGCTGGTGAAATTGAACAAATGCGAACGGAAGCCGCTAAATTTGCTAGTCAGGATCGTCGAAGTGTTGAATTAGTAGAGATTAAAAAGCAGTTAGATAGCTTAATGTATAGTTATCGTTTGATGTTGGAGAAAAGCCCTCATCTAGTTAGTAATGAGATCAAAATCGAAGTAGAGACAAAATATAAGAGTATCGAAAACTCAATGGAGTCTACGACTATTCCTGTTCCTGAAGTTCAAAGTTTAGTAGAAGATTTTCGAGAGCAAATTGTGAATATGGGTGCTCAAGCCTACCAATCCAATCAAACTACAAATACGGGAAATGATTTTTCTCGAGGAGTACAAGATACGAGTACATCTTTTGAAAGTATTGATGATGATGACGAGTTCAAAAATATTGAAAATGAAATTCTTAGTGGGCTAAGTGAAATCGAAGATGACCTTGATGATGATTTTGATTTGGAACAAGATTTGAGTATCACTGGTGATGATGAAACTGTGGATTAATATTTGCCCAAGATGGAATTATTATGAGGGTAGCAATTCAACAATCAACAATTTTGAATGACTTTTAAGTTAAATTATTTTGATTTGTCCTTGCCTGATTATTTGCCAACCTTTTTCAGTCCATTTGATAACGCTAGAAGCAATTCCAGAATTATTTTCCCATAGACTATCTAATGCATAAACAGACGGAAATTTTCCTGCAATAGCAGACATTTTTGTTAGGGCTGGTTCTCCTGATAAATTGGCACTAGTTGTTGCTAAAGCTCCTGTTTGTTGCAAAATTTTTTGAGCAATTTGATTGTTTGGTACACGAACTCCAATACTCTGAGGATTAAGAGGATTCATTGTTGGAGGTATTTTGTCTGAGGCAGGTAAAACCATTGTTAATGCACCTGGTAAATATTGATTGGCTATTTGTTGCCAATTTTTTAGTTCTTGAGGTGTACCCGTTACATATTGCCAAATGTTTTGGATATTACCCGTCATTAAGATAAGAGGTTTTTCATAACTACGTTGTTTTAATTGGAAAATAGCTTCACTTTGAGAAGGTTTGACTGCTAATGCTGGTAATGTATCTGTGGGGAAACTAACTACATGACCTTCGATCGCTTTTTGGATTAATCGGTCAATAGAAACTAAAGGCATAGGGAAATAATTAATAGTTAATAATTAATAATGATAAGATTTTAAAGTACCAGAGTTCAAATTTATAGAAGAAAGAATGCGCATAGTTTTTTTTGGTACACCTGAATTTGCGGTAAATACTTTAGAAAAATTGTTCAATAATAGCAATCATGAAGTTGTAGCTGTCGTTACTCAACCTGATAAAAGAAGAGGTAGAGGCAATAAATTAATACCTTCTCCAGTTAAAGAAATTGCTTTGAACCATAATTTACCAATATGGCAACCTGCAAGAATTAAAAAAGATCGAGAAACTTTAACTTTATTACAAAAAACTCAAGTAGATGTTTTTGTTGTAGTCGCTTATGGACAAATATTATCTAAAGAAATATTAGATATGCCCAAATATGGTTGTATTAATGTTCACGGCTCAATTTTACCTCAATACCGAGGTGCTGCACCTATTCAATGGAGTATTTATGATGGTAACGAAGAAACTGGCATTACAACGATGTTAATGGATGAAGGTATGGATACGGGAGACATGCTTTTAAAGGCTTATATTTCGATCGATCTATGTTCTAATGTAGAAACTTTATCTCTCAAATTAGCACAACAGGGAGCAAATTTATTGTTGGAAACTCTGGATAAATTGGAGTCTGGAGAAATTGAACCGATTGCTCAAGATAATCAATTAGCCACTTATGCTCGTTTAATTAAAAAAGATGATTTTCAAATAGATTGGTCACAATCTGCCATCCAAATTCACAATCATATTAGGGCATTTTATCCCTATTGCATAACTTCTTTTCGAGAACAAAATTTGAAAATTACTCAAAGTATCCCGTTGACTAATATTAAGGAACAAGAATTACCTGTTCAATTTACAAAATTAAGTTCTTATTTAACAGATATGGATAGCTTCAAAGGAGAGCAAGGAGAAATAGTTAAAACGATTAAAAATTTTGGTTTTGTTGTTCAATGTGGTGAGGGTTTATTGTTGATTTTAGAAGTACAATTAGCGGGGAAAAAGTTACAATCGGCATGGAATTTTATTAATGGTGCAAGGTTAACAATTGGTGAAAAAGTAGGTGGATAATAGCGTTGATAAAAATTCAAGATCTTTCTAGAATTGTTGATTTTATTAGTTAACATTTAATATTTTTAATTAATTCGATCGCATCATCTAAACTAGTTGTTAACTGAATTGGTATTCCTTGAATCTGTTGTTCTTGATTATTCAAACCAGATATTTTTCTGATAATCCAATGAATTTCTCGTGAAGGCGAAAATGAAGTATTTGTTTTTGAAGTTAAATTATTTTCGTCTCTTACCCCTGTTTGTCTTTCTATTCGATCTTGACTATATAAATATTTTTGTTGATTTTGACTTTGATAATAAGTCGTAATTTTATCTAACAAAATATCGACAAATTCATCCTGATTAGAATGATTAATTAACACAATTTTTATTTTTTTATCTTGAATTATTTGGAACAAAAAACTATATATATTATTTTGCCAAAATAAATTATTTTTTAATAGTAAAATTTGACATTGTTTAATTTTTTGTTGTTTATTTTGACAACTATTAATGGTAAAAATTCCCTGATCTAAATTGTCTGTAATGATCGATAAATTACTATTAAAATCTAAATCTAAAATTTGGTGAAACTCTTTATCACTATCTAAAATAATTTGATTGGAGGAGTTTGCCATTCCATCTTGAGCATTAGTTGGTAAGTTCAAATATTCTAATAAATTTTGATGAAGATTTAAAGCATAGTCATTAATTCTTATTTTTCCATCTAATGCCATAAATTCACCATTATGGTTAATTCCTAAAGGATTAATTTCAATTAAATCTAAGTCATATGTAATTAAAAGATCGTACATTTTTTCGATAATATTAGAAACAGATGCGATCGAATCACCCATGAAACCCATCTTTATCGCTAACTCTCGAGCATAAAAAGACGAAAATTCTTCTTGAATCACACATTGTTGTAAATTCTTGAGCAAATATTCTAGATTATCCCCTCCACAAGCCGAACCAAGTAAAACTGGCTTTTTCAAAGCATAATCGAGCATAATAGCTAAAAATAATTCATTTTCGACATCATAGCGAGCTTCAGCTAAGATTACTTGGGGATACTCTCCTTTGATCGGTAAATTGAATAAAGACTGAGCAACTGCGATCGCATCGATAGTATTTTCAACAAAACGAACCCCCCCTGACTTAATTCTTTCACTAGATAAAACTTGAGATTTTAAGACCACAGGATAAGGAATCTGTAATTTTTTTAAGTCACTAGGAGTAAGCAGGGGCTGAGAAGGTAACACAGGAATTTGTACCTGTGCAAATAATTGTTTTGCCTGATATTCCAATAAATCCATATATTAATTATTCATTATTAATTAGTTCAATAGCCTAAATCGACTGCTACACGATGGGCGCAACTGAAGCCAGAAAAAGCCACTGCATTCAAACCCTGTCCGGGGAATGTACTATCACCTACGCAATAAAGGTTTTTGATTGCTGTGCGATTAAAAGGCATGGAAAGTAAACCATGAAGGCGATGGGCGGGGATTGGTCCATAAGTACCATTCATTCGATTAAGAAAACGTCTATGAGTGCGAGGAGTACCTATTTCCATATAATCTAAACCTGCTTCTAAACCAGGAAAAATAGCTTCTAAGCGTTCAATTAATCTCCCTGCTGCTTCTTCTTTTTTTCGTTCGTATGTTTCAGGAGGTAAACTCTTCCAATATTCGATCGAGCTAGGAGTAAAAGTATGAATGATATGATTACCTTCAGGGGCTAAACTGGGATCTAACAAAGTAGGAATAGAAACAAAAATTGTACCTTGTTCAGCTTCTAAGTCATCCCAATTTTCCAAAATAATATGATGACAATCAGGTTGATGAGCTAACACTTGGGCATCAACTCCCATATGTAAACTCAAAAAACTAGGAGACTGTTTGTAGTTTTTTTGCCATTTTTTTTCAGTTTTAGGCTTATGATCATTATCGATCAATTTATCGAAGGTATCCCAACGGGTAGCATTAGAAATGATTCTATCAGCATAATATTCTGTACCATTAGAAAGTCTGACACCGACGGCTACATAATTTTTAATGATAATTTCAGTTACTCTCGCCCCATATTGAATCTCTCCACCCAATTTTTCTAAGCCTTCAGCCAGAGTTTCGGCAATTTTACCAACCCCTCCTTTAGGATAGTTAATTCCTCCATAATGACGATCGGAAAATACCATTCCAGCATTAATCATGGGAGTTAAATCAGCTGGTACTACAGACCAACAGTAACATTCCATATCAATAAATTTGAGTAATTCAGGATTTTTGATATATTTACGAGCGATATCACCTACATTCAAAGGCAAATATTTTACTAAACCAAGACAAGAAAGAGGATGTTGAAAGAAAACACGAATTAAGTAGCGAATTTCTTCGAGAGAAAGCAACTCCATTGAATTAAGATAATTAAATACTTGCCAACATTCATCATAGAATTTTTTAATGCCGTCTTTTTCTTCAGGAAAGTAATTATATAATTCTTGTAAAAATTTTTCGTAATCTTTATGTACTCGCAAATCAAGTTTATTGGGTAAATGATAATGAATTTGTACAGGATCAGGTATAGTTTCCATTTTCACATTAACTGCATCCAAAGCACGAGTCAGTAAATTAGTTGTACCCTCTTCTCCAAAACCAAAAATCATTGATGCACCAACATCAAAGCGATAACCTTCTCTTTCAAAATAACCTGCACTTCCACCTGGTATTATGTAACGTTCTAAGACTAAGACTTTTATTCCTTTAGCGGCTAGTTGAGTAGCTGTTACTAAACCGCCCATTCCTGAACCGATTACAATGGCATCATATTGATTCATAAATATCAAATTTCGTTCTTTGTAGAATCTATCTTCTATCAGTTTAGCGGTTTGATGTATCAAAACAGTATCTATTGTGCCTATTAGTTTTACTAAAAAAATTTTTTAGGTTTGTGGTGAGAAGATATAATAGCAAACTCCGCAGGTTAATACTGATCAATATTCACTTGTTCAATTTATTTTTTGCCTAAAACCTAACGCCTTTTTGTTTTCAATGGTCAATCATCAAAAAACTTTACATATTTAAACGAAATCGTTGCATTTTATTGCCCAAATATTTCAAAATTTTATATTTTTTGATTAAAAAGTTATAGGTAGAGATTTTTTAGCTAAACTTCTAAAAAATACCGATATTTCTGCATAGAAATAAAATACTTTTCAGACATGGCTAAAAAACTATCTTTACCCCAAAATGATCCCCAAGGAAAAGAACAAAGACAAAAATATTTAACAAAAATGCGGCGAATCTATGAATATCAATTCAATTTTGAGGGAAATGTTGCCCAACTCAAAAATCTAAGTTGGCGAGAATGGAATGAACCAATATTGTTTTTAATAATATTATTTAAATTGATCTTATTGGTACCGATCGCAATTTGGACTTATTTAAAAAAATTACTTACAGGTTATCCTTTTAAAAATTACCGAGATTATTTTTGATCTGTGTTCCTTGAGAAGACCCACGGCTATGCCCATGGGATGAATCACGGTCAG
>JAALKG010000135.1 GCA_011088145.1 Cyanobacteria bacterium MH1_Bin12
CATTTGGCTTTTTGTTCACCATTACAACTCATCCTTACTTGTTTAGGACTACCATTTCATTTTTTTATACGTATAATTACTGATTATTAATAATTTATTTAATAAAAAAATAAAGAAGTATTTATTTTTCAAAATTAAAGTTTATAGCAAATATATATTTATCCTTTTTTTACGTGAAATCACTTATTTGTAGTGGTAGATTAGTAAAAAGAAATAAAAAATATTAGCAACTCTAATTATCAAATTGTATCCATTCTTCTTTTTTTCTCCCATAATTAAAGCTAGGGTTTATTTTCAGTAGTGAACCAGAAATTTCAAAAGTCCTCTGAAGTGTGAATAAAATTCTACGAAAAAATATTAATTTGTTATTGAAATTACCAATCTCCTTGTTTTACTTTTGAGAAGATATATTAATAGACTCTTGTATGTTGATCGATAATATATATAAAGTAAAAAATATTTAAAATACCTACCTTATTTACAATTATGGCTTACTATTGGTTTAAAGCATTTCATTTGATTGGTATCGTGGTTTGGTTTGCGGGATTATTTTATCTGGTGCGTTTATTTGTTTATCACGCAGAAGCACTACAAAAACCAGAACCGGCTCAAAGTATTCTCAAACAGCAATATGAGTTAATGGAAAAGAGACTCTACAATATTATAACCACCCCTGGAATGATTGTAACTGTTGCGATGGCGATCGGTTTAATTTCAACTGAACCTGACATTTTAAAATCTGGTTGGTTACATATTAAATTTGTATTCGTAGGCTTATTATTGGCATATCATTTTTGGTGTGGCAGAATTATGAAGCAATTAGAAAAAGGTGAAAACACATGGAATGGACAGAAATTTCGTGCTTTAAATGAAGCCCCAACTCTTTTATTATTAGTGATTGTTTTATTGGCTGTTTTTAAAAATAATCTACCCTTGGATATGACAACATGGTTAGTTGCTGGTTTCGTCATATTGATGGCAGTGAGTATTCAATCTTATGCCAAAATACGTCGCAAAAATGAAGCAAAGTTAGATGCTGAGTTAGAAGCTAAATTAAAGGAAGAAAATTTAGTGCAAAGTTAATTCTATAGCAAAGGACAAAGGTTAAAATCTCGACATAGCAATACTTTTAAAAATCATCAATGTCCTAATCAACCCATTCTCTGCTATATTTCAAGTGAAATGTCCTCTCAATTTTCGAATTGCCTCCTACTTCAGATGGAGGCTTTTAAATATTAGAGTTTTTCCTTTTCTTTTTACGGTCAATTATCTCTAAATTCACCAACACCAGAGTAAGCAAAAAATGTAATTCCAAAATCTTGGAATAATCTGATAACTAATTTTTATGATAGTATGAGTTAAATGAGAAATAATCTTTTCGGTCTTTAACCAATACCATATATATTTATTCTCCGGGATCTTTCCTTTCTCTCTACAATTTTAGATTTTGGAGGCTATTGATGTTCATTATTTTAGATAATTTATCAAATAAAATAATACAAGCGAGACTGAATTTTCCATTGACAAAATATGGTTCTGTCAACGAGATTAGTCTCTTTTTTTGTTATTAAATAACTCGATAAATTTTTCTTCATTCAAGTCTTCTGATAGAAAGTCTTTTGGTTGAAATATATATCATTGAAATTATCAATTAGTTTACAAATGAAAAGTTTTTGTAAGCTGGTGAGTCGGTTATCGTGGTTAATTTTAATTATTTTCTCTAAGCAAAACTAATATTAGTGAAACCAAAAATTTTCAACTGAAAATAAAGAAACTTTCTTCATATTAATTTCGTTGAATATTCAATTGAGGAATCGTTATGGGAAATAAACAAATTTGTCCTTTCTTATAGCTAGTCCTCAATTGCTATATAACTATTTTCCTCGATCGAAGTATGAATAAATAACAAGTTAAACAATCATCAAAAAATGACCAAAAATTATAATCCATCTCTGCGCACTGAACTTCGATATCAGCCAATTCCGATTATTGCTGTCAAAAAGACTGAATCTCTTCTCGAATGGTTAAAAAACATTGGTAGATTACAACTGCGGGAAGTTGAGATGCTTGAAGAGTGTGAAGTACTAAAAAATATAGAAAATTCTCAGGAAATGGATGATTTCGATTTAGAAGAAGAATAGATTGAATTTACTTTATAGCAGAGAACGGGTTGATTAGGATATTGATGATTCCTGAAAGTATTGCTGTGTAGATAATTTAACCTTTGCTATAGTTATGCTCTCTAAATCCACTAACTGAATTAAGAAGTAATATGTTCAATTCTCAATTTTCAATTCTGATGACTTTATTTAACTTTCACCAAAAATACTTAACAGCATAACAAATAATTTAATGATTACTATTAAAAAAACGGCTTTAATTTACTGCGAAAATCAATTTGGTTTGATGGACGGAAAAACCGCAGCAGGTTTGGTTCGACATTCGGAAACTTATACCATTGTTGGAGTGATTGATAGTTCACTAGCTGGTGAGGATGCAGGAGAACAATTAGGAGATCAAAAAAATGATATTCCGATTTTTGCCAATTTATCAACGGCTTTGATTAACCTGAGTGAACTTCCCGATTGTTATATATATGGCAAAGCCCCTTTAGATGCTCGTATTTCTATTGAAGAAAGGTTATTAGTTTTAGAGGCAATGGCAAAAGGAATGGATATTGTCAATGGACTCCATGAGTTCTTTTCTGACGATCGAGAATTTGTGGAAATGGCGATCGAATATGGTATTCAAATTAAAGTTATCAGGAAACCGCCAAGATTAAAAGATCTTCATGTTTTTACGGGACAAATATCCCGAGTAACTGTTCCCGTAATTGCCGTTTTAGGTACTGACTGTGCTTGTGGAAAAATGACCACGGCAGTAGAACTCAACAAAACTCTCAATCAGATGGGAGTCAAATCGGTATTAGTCGCCACAGGGCAAACTCGTTTGATGCAGGGAGCCAGATATGGAGTTTCGATTGATGCTTTGGTTTCTCAATTTGTCATCGGTGAAGTCGAAAATGCCGTCATTGAGGCTTTTAATTCGGAAAATCCCGATATCATTTTGGTTGAAGGACAAAGTGCCGTCGGACATCCTGCTTTTATGAGTTCTGTGGGTATTTTAAAAGGAAGCATGCCTGATGGTGTTATTTTGCAACACCCGCCTTCGAGAAGATTTCGCTGTGATTTTCCTCTTTTACCTATGCCGACAATTGAGAGCGAAATTGAACTGATTGAAAATGTTTGTCTTTCTAAGGTGATAGCCATCGCTTTAAGTAATGAAAATTTGACTAATGCCAAACTCGTCCAAATTATTGACGATTATGAAAAGCATTTGCAACTGCCGACAACTGATGTCTTAACCTATGGATGCGAGAAACTAGTACAAATGTTGAGCGAACGATTTCCTCAAATCAAGCAAAAAATCGATGAAGAAACCGTGGTCAAAATGTCTGTATTAGCCATGAAGTGATCATAAAATTAGCCATGAAGTGATCATAAAAATCTGAGAGAAAATCAATGAAAGCATTGATGCCCAGAATAGAAATTTCCCTATCTCAAATACGTGATAATGCTCGGATATTATCAAAGCTGTACGAACAAAAGGGGATTTCTTTGATGGGAGTTTCCAAGGCGGTGTTAGGAAATCCTTTAATTGCTCAGGCAATGATTCAAGGGGGGGTTAAGTTTATTGCCGATTCTCGCATTGAAAATATTCAACGGATGAAAACAGCGGGAATTAAGACTAGATTTGTGCTTCTGCGTACTCCATTGTCTCAGGCAGAATCGATCGTCAAAAACGCCGATATTAGTTTAAATACTGAAATTGAAACAATCAAAGCACTTGCTCACTATGCCCATTTACACAATAGGATTCATGAAATAATTTTGATGGCAGAATTGGGAGATTTGCGAGAAGGTATTCTTCCCCACAATTTTTCGGAATTTATTAAGAAAGTACTTTCTTTTTCTCCTATCAAAATTATTGGTATTGGCTGTAATTTAGCCTGTTATGGAGGTATCAAGCCAGATTCTGACAATATGGGGCAATTATCGACCTTAGCTAAGGCGATTACCAAAGAATTTCAAATCGATTTAGAGATAATTTCGGGAGGAAATTCAGCTAATTATCAATGGTATCAATCTACGAAAACACTCGATCACATCAATAATTTACGTTTGGGTGAATCAATTCTTTTAGGACGTGAAACTCTTTATCGGATGGCGATTCCTGAGTTGCATACTCAAGCCTTTCAGTTAGTAACCGAAGTGATTGAATCTAAAGATAAGCCATCTTTACCTTATGGTAAAATATGTCAGAATGCTTTTGGTGATTTTCCGATATTTGACGATCGAGGTATTCATCGAAGAATCATTATCGCTTTGGGAAGACAAGATATTTTGGTCTCGGGTTTAACACCCCTTACTGATTTAAAAATCTTAGGGGCTAGTAGCGATCATCTTATTCTCGATAGTAATAATAATAACCTCAAAGTTGGTAGTGAAGTGAATTTTAATCTCGATTATGGGGGACTTCTCGCCGCTATGACTTCTCCTTTTATTCATAAACAATTTAGCTACATTTAAGCTCTAAATCAATAAGCCTTAAGCTCCAAGCCCACTTACCTGTAAACAGAAGATGAATTTAAACACAATCACAACTGATTCAATAAAGTCTGGTTTATTTATTCATCGTAAGAAGATCTTAAAAATTCTCACTAACTTCTTAGCTAATTATTCACTATCTATAACTGATAGTATATAGCCTATAGCTTAGAGCTAATCATACTCAAACGAAACACTCTTCACATTAAGCGTATTAATTATTCATTATTTCCTTGCTATCTTAACGATAAATTTATTGCGTCTAGGCTTAATACCTTCGATATAACAAGAATTTTCGTTCCTCAAAATTTCTAATTAATGCTAGGTTATGTAAAGCATATTCATTTAGCTAACTTTTGGCACTATACAGTATTTAACAGTTCATGGTTAATAAGATATCTCGTCGCAGTATTCTTAAAATGTCTGCGATTACCAGTATTCTGGGTATTCTCGGTTATTCTCGCATTGCAAAACCTCAACCCACTCTACATAAATGGGATACGTTACAATTACCTCAGATGCTAACAAAACCGAAAAAAGTAGTTGTCATCGGTGGAGGATTAGCTGGATTAGCTTCTAGTTATGAATTAAGTCGTCGTGGTTTCCAAGTAACACTATTGGAAAAAGCCCCACAACTAGGAGGTAAAATTGCTAGTTGGGACATTGATGTTGGGGAAGAGAAGTTCAAAATGGAACATGGATTTCATGGCTTCTTTCCCCAATACTATAATTTGAAAAGTATTGTTAGTGAACTGAATATTGAAAATCATTTTCAATCACTAGAATTTTATTCAGTTGTTTTTAAAGATAATCAATATGCACCAGAAGAATTTCGTCCTAGTCATTCTTCTTTCCCTTGGAATATCGTTGATTTAGCTTTTTCTTCTCATAATGCCCTCAAATGGGGAATTAATGTCACAAATCCTGCCCATTGGCGTGTTTTTCATGCCATTACCAGCTTTAGCATTCCTAACAGTTACTACGATTTGGATGATATTTCCGTAAGCGATTGGGCTGCAAAAGGTATCCCTAAAGGTTTATTCGATTTATATTTTTTACCTTTTGCTAAATCTTCTCTCAATGCTCCTGATGTATTGAGTACTGGTGAACTGATGCAATTTTTTCATTTTTATTTTTTTGGTAATCCTGAAGGGTTGGCATTTAATGGCACTGTTGATGATATGGGTACTAGTTTAGTTGATCCTATTGCTAATGCGATCGAAACAAATAATGGCAAAGTGATTAAACAAGCTACCGTTAATAAAATCAATTATCAAGACGGCAAGATTGCTTCGGTGGAATATTATCAAGGGGATTCGGTTAGTAATGTTCCTTTTTGGATAGATATAAACCCCTTACTACAAGACAATGATTATGATTACTATGGAGCAGGAGATAACTTATTTGCCGTCAAAAAAGGTACAAAAGAAGCAATTTCCTTAAGTTGCACTCATCAGGGTTGTACGGTTAATAAAAAAGACGATGGTAAATTTGTTTGTCCTAGTCATGGTGCAGTATATGATAACCAAGGTAAAGTTTTACAAGCCCCTGCACCTCGTAATCTCAATAATTATAAAGTTGTTGCCCAAGAAGAAACTCGCATCAAATTAGTCGCAAATCAAACCAAAGGGAACAATAAAGTCCATAAAATTGAAGCAGACTATTATGTAATGGCAGCAGATGTTAATGGAGTCAAACATCTATTCGATTTAATCGAAGGAGACGATAATAGTTATACTCAAACAACAACCGAAGTTGAAAACTTACCATTAGCTGATCCTTTTGCCGTAGCTCGTTTTTGGTTAGATAAAGATTTTGATTGGGAACATAGTAATTTTGCTTCGTTATCTGGTTACAATCTCACTGATAGTATTACACTTTATCATCGTATTCAAACTGAATATAAACAGTGGGCAGAAAAAACGGGAGGAAGTGTCGTTGAATTACACGCCTATTGTTATAAAGAAAAAGAATTTCCTACTCAGGAGGTTTTATTAGAAACTTTCCGACGTGAGTTGTTAGAAATTGTCCCTGAGTTAGCCGATGCAGGTATTTTACATCAGCAGTTAGTTAACCAGAAAAACTTCTCTGGCTATCCTCCTAACAGCTTTTCTTTGCGTCCAGAAACCGAAAGTCAAATTAGTAATTTAATGTTTGCAGGTGATTGGGTAAAAATGCCTTTTCCTTGCGGTTTGATGGAAAGGGCAATTAGTAGCGGTTTGTTATCTGCGAATGCCATCTTGCATCAAGAAGGATTACAACGTCGAGATTTGTTATCGGTTAATCCTTCTGGTTTATTAAGTATTTAGAAATTAATTAATAATTAATAATTTAAACGCCTGATGTGTATTAGTTTTTTTCAGAGGTGATTAGCTGTAAGCTATAAGCTATAAGAAAAACAAAAATGT
>JAALKG010000136.1 GCA_011088145.1 Cyanobacteria bacterium MH1_Bin12
ACCCTACAACCCCGTCCCGACCTACCTTGTTTCAGCGTTTGTATTCTAATTCTTTCTGATTGTATTCTTTATGTGTTTCTTGTTGTTATTGCTTGATTAATTTTCCGTCAACTAAGCTTTTGTTTTCATGAGTAATTTGTACATTTGCTACTAGCTTTAATAGCTGTTTTTTGCTATAATTATTAGTAACTACAGTTTCATTTTGCGTCGATTAAAACACAGTTTTTCTCCTTCTTTATATTAATTATTAGTTCCCAATAAGCGATGGGAACTTTTGATTTTTTACGATTGGTTAATAGGGCATCTCATCAAGATTGATATCTTCAACCATGCCAACGGGGATATGTTTATACATGATGCTTAAAAATTTGTCCCGCAACGGCTCAAGACTGTAGCTATGTCTTGACATTTCTAAAAGGAATAAACCTGCGTCTAAGCCGTCCAAAACGATTAAATCGTCTTCTTCACTGACTCGCAATTGAATCGAGTTCTCAGGGTCATCTTTATTGATCTCGACAAGTATTATGCGGTTGGTGTCTAAGATGATGTCTGACAGGCAAATATGGGTTTCCATTATGCTCATTTACTTACCTCCCATTTTCATTTTGATTTCTGCGTATATTTCCTCTAGAGGTCGATCGCAAATTTCCTCAGTTAAAATCCAATCATGGGTAGTTATATAAATTGCTAATTGGTCATCACTGAATACGCAACAAACAATTACATTTATGTTGAGTAAAACTCGAGATTTGATACCTTTGTTATTTGTCCAAATAAACTCAATCATTGTGGCTCTCCTAGTTTTTCTCTGAGTAGCATTTCTATTTCGTTGTCATCCAAAGCCATGCCTTCTTGTGCTGCGGATTCTAATGAATAGTCCCGCCATGCCGAAAAGATACTGTAAATATCTTTTTCATCCGCTATCGCTAACCATTTTTGGAACAAATCAAAGTTTAGGGTTTCCATGGCTACACCTCCCAAATCGCTTCATCAACAGAAACAACCTCCTCGATCGTCAAATGTCGATCGACCATTTCACCGAAGGGACTATCAGACAGTCCCGTGGTTAATTCAAGTGCTGATAGCCTGTCTTGGGTTTCTTTGGGTAGAAGTTTTCGGTTGTCTTCAAGGTTTCGCAGATCTTCGATATTCTCTGCAAAGCACTGCACGTGAAACGTCACGGGAACTACTACTGTGACTAGGTATTCTTTTTGATTTGACATTGATATAATGAGGTTATATATTTTGTTTTGTCGTAGGTGACGGGTAATCACCTACTTTCTCCCCTACCAGCTCCAGTAAAGCATATAATAATATTATACATAAAATGGAAACATTAACCACTAAAGTTATGATTGATATTGAGAATATAGAGAGCTTCTATATTGATAAAAAAGCCAGAGAAAGATTGAATAAGTATCTAGAGTCAAGTGCTATGTCTCAACGAAAATTAGCCGAAAAAACTTGTGGGGACGTATCTATAGCCATGGTCAATCAAATATTGTCTGGTAGAGCCTCTGTGGTTAGCAAGTCTAAATTATTAATTATCTGTGATGTACTGGGTATAAATCCTGAAGAGCTTTTTGTAAATTCTATTAGACAATATACTTGACAAACGTATAATGGTATCATACAATAGATTTATGAACTTTGAAAATTAAATAACATTATGCTACCAACTCAATTCAGCGGTTTTGCCCAAATTGTCCAAACTTTACCTTTAATCACTGAATCTTTATTGAAATGCGATGAACTCATTAGAGAAAATGAAGAGAAGCAAGCAATGAGATACAGCGATCAGGAGTATCTAAAATCTGTTCACAGATTGTACAAAACGGGCAAAATCAGCGGTGACGATGCCTTAAAGGCAATGGAGATCATTTTCCGTAAACAAAAAACCATTGAAGCGAAGTATGACCCCATTGAGCAACAATTACTCAAAATGAATGGAATGGAAGAAAGGGGAAGCCCTCAGTAGTTGCATTACTGAAGGGCATCAATAAGTTCATAAATAACGCATAAACTTAATCAAATAATAACATGAATAACATTACACATAGTGAGAATTGGTTACTCGAAGATGGCACTATGGGTTCATTAGAATTGTTCGAGGAGGTAGATATGTGCGATTGCATGATCGCCGCTTCTCCTGAGATGGACAAAGATAAATTTATCTTGTGCCGTTTCCATGACACAACCAGAAAACCCATAGGAATGATTCACGCTACCTCTTTGAAGAATGCCAGAGAGATTTACCGCAACCTATTAACAGAAGCAAATCATGGTTAATTAAATCATGATCCCTTGTAGTCACATTCAATCTTGAAAAGTTGTGACTACATTTTTTTTATTCCAACGAGGTATTATCATGGACTTAAACTTAAAAGAAATAGACAAAAAACTTAAAAGATTAATAAAATTAGAACAACAAAATAATTTAGTTAATCAAAAGCTACACAGAGTCGAAGAACAGGTTTATCAAGGCAAATTATTAAATTCAATGATTGCCATAATTGAAAGTATTGCTAAGACGAGTTATAGCGATATTCCTACGGAAGATTTAGAAGAAATTCAAACGAGATTAATGAGTGCCAATCGTAGTCTTATTTCAGCAAATGAAATCATTAAAGGTGATTAAAAATGAATCAAAACATTGAATATAGCTTATCAGAAGTCCTGTCAAAAATAGACAGTAAACTAGATAAATTAGAAAATAAAATAGACTCTAAATTTAACGATTTGTCATCTCAAGTTAATGATTTATCCAAAGATGTTAATAGCATGAAAATAGATATTGCCACCTTAAAAGAAGGGCAAAATGGGTTAAATAAAAGGCTTGATGATTGGAAACCAATTATTACCAAAAACATTGATAAAACCGATAACTTATCCGAAAAAGTAGGAGAGTTAAAAAACTGGAGACAAATAGCCATTATTATTGTCACCGCTTTAATTACCTCGCTATTTTGGATATTTAGGAATCAAATTTTTACATTTTAAAATCACAAGCTAGGTTTAACAGCCTAGCTTTTTTAGATAAAACCTGACCCCTACTGTACACATGGAAAAAGAAGCATTAGGGAATAAAAACTTAATTCCCAATAAATCATCATGGAAAAATTCGGAAACTACTGCTGTAAGAGTTCCTAAAATCTTCAAAGATCAAGTCATTGCATATGCCCGACAACTAGACATCGAGGAGAGTCAAACCTTACTGTACAGTAGAGATCAAGAGCTTATAGCTTATTCTAGGAAGCTCTTGCTAGACAGAGATAAGATCAGAGTCAAAGACCGTTGGATGATCAAAAATCTACTTTCTGAATTATTTGGAATTGACAAAAATTATTACAGCGAGAAAAAGCCAAAAAAATCAGGGTAATATGTACCCATAAACTACAAAGGAAAAAAGATGAAATTTCTTTTTCAATTATTGGGTTTTGCCCTGATTTTATTCGGAGTATATCAACTAGGAAGCAACATTATTTTCACCACCAACCCTAGTCCTTATTGGTGGCGTGGCGTTTCCGCAGACTTATCAGTTCTATCTCTAACTTTAGGTGTTGCAGGATTTATTATGTTACCCAAATCAGTCAGAGACTTTAGCTGGATATTAGTAATCTTCGGGATTATTTTTGTGGTGTTCAGTTCCACAGCGATACTAAATCCCACGACTCTATGGCAATTTTTTCTATCTGTTGCCTCCATGATTGGAGGGTTCAAACTTTTAACAGATAGAAATTTAGGCGGTTAATATTTCTTTTATTTGGTTTTCTAACCATTCAAGTATTTTTGAGTGGTTTTTCCCAATTAAGTTAATGAAAATGATTCCTCCAATCAGAAACAGAGCGATAATAGCGATAAATGATAAACCAGCTAATAAAGATAGTAGTGAAGATATATAATTCATAATAATTACGCCAAAATTCTGTAACCACCCTGCCATCTCTTTTTGAAAACAGATAATTTAACTTTACTATAAGCACCATTGGGATTCTTGTAATTACTATCAAGAGTCCCATAAGGGTCATGGGCAGTAAACACCCCGTCACGATAACCGATAAGCGTGATTATATGCCCACCTGTAGGTCGTCTCAAACTCCCTCTGTGAAGAATATTAACAGGCACAGGGAAACCAGTCTCAAGCAAAGCAATTACAAATGGCAAGTCTTTATCGGTCATCCATTTAGTATCAAAGCCGTATTGCTTAATTGCTCTAGTTTGAACACCATGATAAATGGTATCACCGAACTTATCAACTTGTTTACGAAAATCATCGTCCTTGACAAATCTAGCATTGCCAGAAGCATTAAATAAATAATTCAGATAAATACAGTTAGCAGTCGTATTACAGCTTCGATGAGGTTGCTTCCTGTTGTCTCTTTGTGATTGATAAATAGTTTTGGTCAAGCTGATCGACTTTTCGGTTATACGGTATTTTTTAGCTCGCTGAAGTTGTCTATCAACACCGTCTTTTACTCTTGTACTCATAGTTAGTATTTTAGTTTTATTTACATCTATTATATCTTTTTAATTACTAGTCTTTTTGACCTGCTTTTTCTCCTCTTTTATAGGAAAATATAGCTATTATCAAATTTTCGATTATCAATCCTATAATCTTTATCCCCTCTGTATCTTTGTCATGAAAAATAAGAATAAAAATGAAAAATAATCCTAAAATTAAAATGGCATTCAAGTTTATATCATTCATATTTTATTATTGACATTGTAAATTTAGGATTGAGATTAATTTGATTAAATTCCTAGCAAGGTAGGGTCAAGAGACTCGAATTGTATTGAAGCTTCAGCATCAATTTGCGTCTCCTCATTTTGTGATTTAAGTTGATTGACCTCAAAATTAATTTGATTTTGCAAACTAGCTCTATCTATATTTATAGAATTAATAAGCTCATTGTTAGTCAAAGGTTCACCTTGCACAAAATCGATGGCGTTGCCCGTGATAATTGCGTTAACTCTTGTGTTAACAGGTTTTAACTCCTCTAAATTTGAGAGGATAGGATTAAAGGCAAGCTCTAAGATTACCCCGCTATCAGCTAAAGAGTTGCCGATTCTAGCTTGTTCATTAAATGAGTATTCAATCAATTGTCTATTCCTTTCTGCAAATTCTGCTATAGCGATTACGGTATTAGCTGAAGCCTTAAAAATTGAATCATTATGAATCTCACAACATTCCTTGATGTCGTTATTTATCTGATTATTCAAAGTGTCTAACAAATTGTTTTGCTCGACGATATCCTTGATATTTTCTAATAACGAATTATTTTGATTAGTTACGCTACAGCAATTATTTTTAGTGATTGTATTGACAAATATAGGTATTATTTTATCTGTCTGTACTTGCGTCGCAAGCTTATTACCTTTGTCAATCTTGGTAAGTGAAGAAGAGGAAACATTGACTCCTGAATTGAATTTATTTTGCAAGTTTCCCATTTGGTTTCTAATAAAAGCTAAGTCTTTTTTTACTTGCGGATCTGTTTGTATAATCGTAGTGTTATTGGTTACGTTACTCACTTTTTTGACCTCGATTTTTTCTACTTTCTTTGTAATTTCACTGGGAAATTTTACCCTTGTTCTTTCTGAATCATTTAATTTTCTATCAAATTTCTTAATCTGGTTTTCAGCTTCAATGATTCGTTTATCTTGTTCGTTATTTTTATTGTTATTGCTTTTCTTTAAAGCTTCTTCCAAAGCACGTTTAGCGATGTTTAAAGCTTCATCCGCTTTGTTTGAAACAGTATTCAAAACATTGGATAAATTTGCAATATTTCCTGTTATTGTGTTTATTTGAGATATTACATTATTAATTATTTTTCTATTTTCTAATGCTATGTTTTGAGCATTATTAGCTACAGTATTAGCCACGTTTGCGATAGATATAGCCTCGAAAGCTAACTCAAAAATTCTTTGAATAGCAATCCTTATATTTTTTATATTATTTTCAATTGAAGAAATACGATCATTCAGATTAACAATAGTAATGGTGATACTATCTATCAATTCGTTTATCTGAGTAATTGCAAATTCTATTATTTTTATTTTCTCTAAAACGTTAAATAGAGCTTGCTGAAGGAATGACAAAGACTGCTCGATACTGCTTACCCTTCTTTTTATTGAGTCAATAAGACCTTCTAAAGTCAGTATTCTTTTGAAAATGATATCTATTGAATTAAATAGAATCTTGATATTAGATTCTGTACCGCTTACACGTGCTTCGAGATTATCGAATCGACCATTGATATCGGATGCTAATTTCTTAAAGCCGTCAATCGTAAAAGCAAGTGCGAGCAATGCCCCTTCCACAACGATTTTAAAGGCATTCAATGCAGTACTAACGCCATTGGCGGTATCCAAGGCTTGTGCAGAAGTGAATCTAATTTCTTTGATTTGCCCTTCTACAAAATCAATATCCTTTTCATTTTTTTTAATCCTTTTTTCTAAGGATTTGACATAGGTTAGGGTAGCGTGTTCTTGACAGGTAGTCATTTTTCTAAATTTACAATGTAAATAATATTATGTGGTTAAATTAATTTTTTTAATCGGTATCCATCCTTTGCCGTCATTCGATTTTTGATAACAACACCTTATTCCATTACAATCACAATAATGGCTTGTTACTTCAGGGCATTCGTTACTATTTTCCCTAGCTATCTCTACGGGGCAATCGCTTGACAATGCCTCAGGGTAAAATAATCCTTTATTAGCAGATAATTTAAAGGTAACCAAGCCTTGAGGCGGGGGAGGGAGGGGGAAAATTGGGGGGGGAGAAAGG
>JAALKG010000137.1 GCA_011088145.1 Cyanobacteria bacterium MH1_Bin12
ACTTAGGGGTATATTCTATCTTGTTTTAAGTTCTAATTGATGACACGCCCTAGGATTATAATCTTGGAATCAAGAAAGTTAACTAAGTAACTGACGTTACGCAAATAGAATTTGTAACTGTTGTCTTTATTATAATTATCTGCTGAGTACCTGAAATAATCAAGATTAAATGGAACAGATCGAACAGGAGAAAGGAGAATCGCTCTGACTAGAATGAAAAACGGTTATTTGCCCACGACTAAATTCCACTGATGCAATTCAAATTCTACACAATTATTTTGGATTAAAGGATCATTTTGCACAATGAATTCAGCTTCATCTCTCGAGGTTGCTTGAAAAATCATCATTCCTCCACCTAATTCTGCCCAGTATCCTGTTTTAGCTTGATGCCCACTTTCGACCAAATCCCTTACATAGTCAATATGTTTACCCACATATCGATCGAAAATTTCTTTATTGACAATTCCTTTTTCAATTTTGACAAACCAAGGCATTTTTAACTCGCCTTTATTTCACTACTGTTATCTATAAAATGATTTTATGGGAAAATGGACAATTAATTATCGCTCAATAGTACATTATTCTTCTGTGATCATTGTTTTAACCAGAAATTATCCTTACCAAACCAAGCCAGAAAAATCACGACGATGCTATATTAATTATCCATTATTAATTATTTAATAAGCGTCTTGCAATTCGTAAAAATCAGGAGAAATATAATCTTTACGTAATGGCCAACCTACCCAATCTTCTGGCATCAAAATACGCTTTAGATTAGGATGACCTTCGTAAATGATGCCATACATATCATAGGTTTCTCTTTCTTGCCAATCAGCAGTTTTCCAAATCCAATATACAGAAGGTACTTTAGGCTCTTCTCGATTTAAAAAAACCTTGACTCTAACTTCTTCAGGCTTAGTAACATCATCACCTACTTTAATTAAATGATAAAAACTAACCAATTCTTTTCCTGCACCCAAATCAAAGCCACCTTGACACTGAAGATAATTAAATCCATAAGCTCTTAGTGCTGTAGCAATAGGAATTAAATATTCAGGTTCAATTTTTATTAACTCAACGCCTAAATGATCACTTTCTAAGGGTTCATTTTCAAAACCATTTTCAGTTAACCATGTAGAAGTGACTCCAGCCTGAACTAAATCTGTAACTTCGTTATTATTTTCGATTTCTGTCATAATTATTTAAGCCTCTTCTTTGATTTTAGTTGCTTCTAAAGCTTCATTAATAGTTTCTCCTACGCCTCCCATCAATTCAGCAGGAACTTGATTTCTCGCTTCATTACGAATGTATTTGCCCGTTAAAATAGGAGCTACGGTTTTCAGATTATGGGTAGTAGAATAATATCTATGAGTCTGAGACTGAACAGTTGCTCTTTCTTGAACTGTTTCATTAGCAACTTTTTTTCTTAATTTGACGATCGCATCAAAAATGGCTTCAGGACGAGGAGGGCAACCAGGAATATATAAATCCACAGGAATTAACTTGTCAACTCCACGCACAGCAGTAGTTGAATCCGCACTAAACATACCACCTGTAATAGTGCAAGCACCCATGGCAATCACATATTTAGGTTCTGGCATTTCTTCATATAAACGTACTAAAGCAGGTGCCATCTTCATCGTAACTGTTCCCGCTACGATGATCAAATCAGCTTGACGGGGGCTAGAACGAGGTACTAAACCAAAGCGATCGAAATCAAAGCGGGAGCCAATTAAAGCCGCAAATTCAATAAAACAACAAGCAGTACCATACAGTAAAGGCCAAAGACTAGATAATCTTGCCCAATTATGCAAATCATCCACTGTAGTGAGAATAATATTTTCTGATAAATCTTGAGTTACTTGACTTCTAGCCGCAGGATTGAGAATTTTTTCCTTGGCATTACTTTGTAAACTGTTAAAATCAGACGTTGGAGTATTCATAATATTTATTTTAAGATGCCATCATTTACATTTTAGGATAATATTTCTCACAAATTTAACAATAAGTGTCAATTATCCATATATTAATTATCAGTTAAATTATGACCATTCTAAAGCACCTTTACGCCAAGCATAAACAAGGGCAACAATCAAAATAGTAATAAAAATAAGAGCCTCAATAAAAGCAAATAAACCCAGAGAGTTAAAAGCTACAGCCCAAGGATAAAGAAATACTGTCTCAACGTCGAAGACAACAAACACTAAGGCAAACATATAGTAACGAATATTGAATTGAATCCAAGCACCACCGATAGGCTCCATACCAGATTCATAAGTCGTACGTTTTTCAGCACCACCGACTTTAGGACGTAGCAGCTTAGAAGCAGTCAATGCCAAAACAGGTACTGAGGCACTTAAAAGTAAAAAACCTAAAAAATATTCATAACCACTAAGAACAAACATACTGTATTTTTTTGTACTCCTAATCAATAGATGTTTCTGAGAATCAATTTAAAAATCTTGAAAGAATTAATTTAAAGTTGATTTACTTAAATATTGATTCATTATAGAAGGTTTGTGCTAGAATCAGGCACAGTTATTTTTGCCCAACTATATTATGATGTAAAAAAATCATTATGATGTAAAAAATCTTTCACTTTTCCTTTACTATCCAGCTATTCATTTACTGATTAAATACTGTGTCATCTACTACTATTAAAAGCAAAACTGATAATCAAGTTTCTCGCAAACCCAATTTTTTTGTGGGGGTGGCAAAAGTCACTACAGGAACTTTCTTGAGTTTAACGTTATTAACTACCTCAACCATTGCAGGAGCATTAGTTGGTTTAGCGATTAGTTTTCGCAATTTACCCGATGTCAGGGTCTTGAAAAATTATGTTCCTTCTCAAACCAGTTATGTTTATGATATCAAAGGAAAACTGTTAGCAACTTATCATGGAGAAGAACATAGAACGATCGTCCCTTTAAGAGATATGTCGCCACAATTAAAAAGGGCAGTTTTAGCGATCGAAGATAGTAGTTTTTTCAGTCACGATGGCGTTAGCCCTTTGGGCATTGCCAGAGCAATGAAAGTGAATATCCAAAGTGGGGGGGTATCAGAAGGTGCTTCTACCATTACCATGCAGTTAGTTAAAAATATTTTTCTCACTCCTCAAAGAACATTTTCTCGTAAATTATCAGAAGCCGTTTTAGCCATCAGAGTAGAGCAGGTTTTTTCTAAAGATGAAATTTTAGAATCTTATCTTAACAACATTTATTGGGGACATAATAACTATGGAGCCGAAACAGCTTCCCGAACTTACTTTAACAAATCAGTAAAAGATTTAACATTACCCGAAGCTGCGATGATGGCAGGTGTCATTCAAGCACCTGAAGCTTATAGTCCTTTAGCTAATTATAAAATAGCCAAACAAAGACAGGCATTAGTTCTCGATCGCATGGAAATACTTGGTTGGATAACTCCTGAAGAAGCAACAAAAGCGAAAAAAGAACCATTATTAATTGGAAAATCTACCGCATGGCAGAAAAGTAAGCTACCTTATGTAACCGATGCCGTTAAAGTTGAGTTAGCACAACGTTTTGGTAATGAAGCCGTTCTCAAAGGAGGTCTTAATGTTCAAACGACCATCGATTATAATTTGCAAAAACAAGCCCAAGAAATAGTAACCAAAGCACATCGTCGCATACGTTCTCGTGGGGTAAGGGCAGATCAAGTTGCTCTGGTGGCGATCGATCCTCGAACACATTTTGTTAAAGCCGTTGTGGGTGGTGTTGATTATGAGAAAAGTCAGTTTAACCGAGTAATGCAATCTCGTCGTCAACCAGGTTCATCATTCAAACCTTTCGTTTATTACACCGCTTTTGCCAGTGGTAAATATACACCTTATAGCAGTATTCCTAACTTTTCTAAAGGTTATCGAGATGGAGGAGGTCTTTATCGACCTGAAAACTATGGTGGTAATCATGGAGGAGGACATGTTGCCCTAGTTCAAGCCTTAAGTTCATCCTTAAATATTCCCGCTGTGGTTTTAGGACAAAGAGTTGGATTAGATAAGGTAATCGAGCTTTGTCGTCTCCTTGGTATTGAAAGTCCTTTAGCTCCAGTTATTTCCTTACCTTTAGGCCCTATTGGTGTCACACCGATGGAAATGGCGAGAGCTTATGCCACTTTTGCCAGTAATGGTTGGCAATCGGACACCACCATGATTTTACAAGTAACCGATAGTATGGGCAATAATATCTTAGATAATACTCCCAAACAAAAATTAGTTTTAAATGAATGGGCAACGGCATCATTAACCACTAGCTTAAGAAGAGTTGTTCAACCAGGTGGTACTGCCCCCAACGCAAATATCGGTCGTCCCGCCGCAGGTAAAACAGGTACAACTTCCAATGAAAAAGATGTATGGTTTGTTGGTTATGTACCCCAAATGTCTGTAGCGGTCTGGATTGGGAATGATGACTTTAAGCGTACCTTAGGTAAAGGGGTCACAGGAGGGGGTTATGCCGCTCCGATTTGGAGACAATTTATGAGAACTGCGTTGAAAGATGAACCCGTACTGCAATTTCCTGCGGCTTCTAGTTTTACTAGACCTAAACCTGTTAAGAAAAAATAAAATTAGTTTTTATGACAGTAACGAAATAGTAAATTCAAAGATACTAATTACCCAGTTTTGCCAAAATCCCACATTTTCTAATTAAATCATGGATATTTTGGTAATTTATATGATTAACTGATGTTACGCAAAAGGGTGAAAAAAAGTTAGTATCAAAGAATGAATAAAGAACTTTTAGAACTTTATAGTGACTACCTGATTAGTTCGTTTAATCATATAACAGCAACAGGATTGTCGCGAGCATTAGAAGGGAGTATCAGCCACGATAAAATAACCCGTTTTCTCTCGGAGCAAGATTTAGACTCCAGAGAACTTTGGCAGTTAGTTAAACCAATGGTCAGAAAATATGAACAAAAGGAGTAAACTTTCAAATTTTATTCCACCGTCAAGTCTTTACAAACTTTGATGGTAGCATTGGTCTACTGTATTGGGCCTGTAGTGATTTAGACTGTGATGGCACTGCCATAGAAACAATCTACAAAAAACGGTGGAAAGTAGAAGTTTTCCATAAAACACTCAAATCAAATACCGGTTTGGCAAATTCGCCAACAAAGTGTATTCGCACTCAATGTAACCATATCTTTATGTCTATTTATGCCGCATTTCAATTAGAATGTCTACAATTGAAACATAAAGTCAATCATTTTGCACTACGTAGTCGTATTTATGTTAAAGCTCTCAAACAAGCAATGAGCGAACTGCATTTACTCAAGGCTGCGTAACATCAGTGATTAAAATGATGCAAATTAAACAACTGTAAATTTATTCAGTAAGACTTAAGATTAATCATTAATGAATTAGTATTTCAACTCAAAAAATATTTTTGTCTCCGAAAATAATTCTCAACTTTATGATTCAGTCATTTCGATAACAATCGATGATTTTTAAACCAAGAGTCTAATAAATGACGACAAGCAATTTCCTCAATACCCGCAAAAACTTGTAAACGATGATAAGAAGCTTGACTATCGGGGATATTTAAAACCGTGCGAATTGCCCCTGTTTTGAAATCGTCAATACCATAAATTAATCTCTGCATACGAGATTGGACGATCGCACTTCCACACATAGGACAAGGTTCAAGGGTGACATATAAACTACATTTGTCTAATCGCCAACTTTTCATTTTCTTACTTGCATTTTGAATCGCTAAAATTTCAGCATGGGCAGTAGCATCTTGGTTTTTTTCTTTTTGATTACTTCCAGTTGCAATCAAATTATTATTTCCATCTACAATTACAGCACCTACTGGTATTTCTCTTCGATTACCAGCTTCTTGAGCTAACTTGATAGCCTTTTTCATCCAATATTGGTGACGTAGCAATTCTTCCATAGAGAATATATCGTAAATATTTTACCTAATCGATTTATTATCAAGGAAATATGAAGTAATCTCAAAGATAAAGATAAAAATTCTTAGAGGATTAATTACTAATACGGTTAACTAAAATCAAATCAGTAACAACACCCGCAAAATGAGCAGCAATAGTATTAGTATTAGCTTGAATAATTAATAAATCTGAAGCATTAACATACTGGCTAGGATCAGCTGAAACCGATTGTTGAGGAAGACTAATGATTTTACCCAAAGTTAAGCCAACTAAAATAAATGCACCAAAAATAGCTAATAACATCCCGATTAAATTGAAAATTAGACCAAATCTAATTAACCTGACAGTTTCCGATTTTTTCGGACGCATAGCAGGATCTCGATTTTCTATTTTTCTGGCAATTTTTTTATAACGAAAGGAAATCACCATCGAACTTATCAGTAATATAATACTGATAAAAGCACAAAAAATGCCAAATTGAATACCTCCAGAACTTTTTTTAACATCAAATAAAGCAGGAGTGGAGAAAAGTAACGTTACAGTGGCAACAATGCCTAAAATTAACTGTAGCCAGAAACTCCAGAATCCCCAAATTTGTAGATTTTTGGAAACTTTTTGAATAGCGGGAGGTAATGATTGCATGAGTCGTGAATCTCTAGTCATTTTATCGAAGTAAATCAAGAGAAAGGATTTTTTCAAGTATAACCTGCATCAGAGTTTTTTTCTTTTCCTGACTTATCTGTGTTCCTTGAGAAGACCCACGGCTATGCCCATGGGATGAATCACGG
>JAALKG010000138.1 GCA_011088145.1 Cyanobacteria bacterium MH1_Bin12
AACCTCTAGATTTCTTAGGAATCCCGCGTCTCCGACGCTGGGAGGATGTCAAATAATTGCTCACAACTCCCTGATGAAATTGTGGTAGGAAAAATTTTAGCCGAAATATTTATTCTCGTTGCTCGATATTCTGTTCGAGAAAAACCACCTATATCTGGAAAAGAAAAAAGAAAGTGGCAAAAAGCACAAAACCATCTTTATCTAGTTATTAAAACTCTCAAGCTGCCTACTTTTCAACATAGAGATCCTGAAGAAGCAGAACAATATAGAGAAGATAAAGATAACATTATTAGCAAAATGATACGTCGTAATCAAATTTTAAGGCTAATCCCTTTACAAGAAAAATCAATCGGGCAAAGTTTGACTATATTCCTCAAAGAAAAAGGTCGTCTAAAATATTGGCAACTTGATTATTATCGTGAACGAAATAATCAACCACCCACTTCGTCTTTAGATAAACCAATAAGTTCCTCTGGAGACGATGGGGAAAAACAAAATCTAGGGAATATGATAATAGAATCTTCCAAGCCAATTCCTTGGGAGGAATTAATTGAGAATGCCCCTCAACGAGAATATTGGGATTATCTAGAAAACGATCCAGATGGACTACTCCAAGGCTGTCATGTTAGAAATCGTCCTGACTGTAATTGTCATATTTTAGTCAAAAAACGTCTTCTTGAGCATCCTGCTACTACATGGGGAGAATTAGCAAAAGAATTAAATTCCACTATTGGTACTCTTTCAGGTTATTTTACTAAAAAATGTATTCCTTTACTTCAGGAAATTGCCCAGAAATTTGGCTTAATTGAGTGATAAGAAAATAAGAAATACATATAAATTAAGTTGTCTAAACTAGAAAAATATTACCTAAATAATTATTATGAATACTAATAACAAAATTATTCCCATTCCTGTTTCACTGCCTCCTGTGGCATACAAACAAGCTCAAAAGTTTGCTTCTACTCAAGCTAAAATTTGGAAAGCAAAACAAGTTTTCGCTAGTACTTTAGCAATCTATGCTGTTCATTCCTATTTAAAATGGTTACAAATTGATAGTAATTTGGAGCAAGGAAATGGTTGGAAACCCCAGCTAAGAGCAATATTCGATGTCAGCGATTTAGTAATTCCTAGTTATGGAACTTTAGAATGTCGTCCTGTTGAACCAAATAGCGATCGCATAACTTTACCAACGACGATCGCTGAAAATTGTCGAGGTTTAGTAGCTGTGCGTTTTCCTGTTGCGATTATGGAATCAACGGAAGTTCCTTTAATAGAAGAGGTTGAACTGTTAGGTTTTGTGAAACCACCATCAGATCCAGAGGTGGAAGAGATACCTTTAACAGAGTTAAAATCGATCGAAGATTTACTGGATGATATCTGTTTGATTGAGTCATGGGAAGAATTACGTCAACAAGAAGACTCGACGATCGTTTCTCTGCATAAACTACTTGGTAAAAGAGAGTCTGAATTTCTCAATCGTTTGGAATTTATTAGTCGTATTGAAGATCCAGACGATCGTAATGATGAAGTAGTCGATTACTTATTAGCAGATAGTTCATGGAAAGAAAAAGTAAGAAATTCCTTGCCACAATATAGAGACAGTTCAGATCCTAATATGGGTGCAAAAGAATTGCTTCAAATTTTAGATTTAGTGGGACAGTTATGGAACAAATTGGGAATTTGACTATAAGAGTAATGAGTAATGAGTAATGAGTTTTGATTATATTCGACGAAAAATGATGAATTTCAAATTTTCATCTACTTCTAAAAAACTAATACCCAAAAATTGACCTAAACATTATCTCATAAGAGTTACAGCTTGAATTTATTAACGATTTTGAACAGGTCTGCTACCTTTCGTAAGGAGTAAATGAGTTGAAAGTGGTATTTTATTTTCACCCACATCCCTAACTTTAAATCGACAAAAAAACCATGAAGGCATCTTCTGCAAACAACAAAGTTGATCTACTTAATATTCTTCTGGAATGTTCTAGTAGTCATCAACAGCGTCATCTGCTTCAACAATATAAATCTCAGATCGATCGTCATCTAATCTCAAAATTAAAACAAATTGCTGATCAGCTAGAATCTATCTCAGAAGAACCTCATGATCGAGATTTCTTCGCAGTAAAAAAAGACGATCGTCAATTTACCTGGGCAAAAATTCAGCATATCTTGGGTTTAATTTATCGTTACCATGGAAAAATAACGAGTGATAATTTAGAAATTGCGATCGATTACTATCGAAAAGCTTTAACTCAATTTACGTTTGATATCTTTCCTGAAGATTGGGCAACAGTACAAAATGATCTTGGCAATGCAATTCGTAGTCGTGAAACAGGTGAGAAAAAGAAGAATATTGAACAGGCAATTAAGCATTATAAAAATGCTCTCATTGTCAGGCAAAAGGGAAAATATCTACAACGATGGTCAGATACTCAATATAATCTGGGAGTAGCTTATGCAAAATTGAGTAATTTAGAGGGAAATCATTGGCAAGATGCGATAACTTGTTTCAAAAACAGTTTAGAAGACGATTCAGAAAACAATCCGATATTAAAAGCCGAAATTTATAATGCGATCGCCGTTTTATATCAGGATAATAAAAATGAAAATTATAGCTATAACTTAGAACAAGCAATTGAATATCATCAACAGGCCTTAGAAATTTATCAACAGCAAAGATTGATCAAACAAACTGCCTCTATTTATGATGGTTTAGGAAATGCCTATCGAGAGTTGAGTAAAACCGAGAATCAGCTCAAAAACAACCTAGAATTAGCTCGTCAAGCCTATGAAAAAGCCCTACAGATTTATAATCGTCAAGATAATCCCGTAGATTGGGCGGTGTGTCAACACGACTTAGGACTAGTGTTAAGAGAATTAGGACGAATACAAGAGGCGATCGATCGATTTCAATTGGCATTGGAGATATTTACTCCCACAGCTTTTCCTGTGGAATGTTTTCGAGTTGCCAAAAATTTGGGTAGATTGGCATTTGAAACAGAATTGTGGAAAATAGCCATTACTGGTTTTGAATTAACAGTTAAAGCTTTAGAAGTTAAACAAAAACGAGATTCTGACCAAAACTATCAGGATATTGATGAACAAACAATCTTACCCTTTTATACCTATTTAAGTGAAGCTGATATTTTTGATGGACAATTGCCCAAAGCGATCGAAACCATAGAACGTTCTCGCAGTCGTTATTTAACTGAATTAACTGCTGTTCATAAGCATTATGAATCCTCTAACTTGCCTCCCAAACTCGAAAAAGCCCTTAAACAATACGAGAAAATACAAGAACAAATTTATAAGCTTCAACGCCAATATCAATCCCGTCTATCTTCCGATGATGATAATATTAGTAGCCAGTATCGTAGTTCAAGGAAAATAACTAGGGAAGAGAATCAACCACCTTCTTTAGCTAAATTAAAAGAATTAGAAAAGGACATCAAAGACTTACAAGCTCAAAGACAGGAATACTATCAGGAGTTACAATTTTTCGATCGAGTTTTAGCCGAACAAATTGAGATACCTTTTAATGATTTAAAACAACTGCAACAATTAATTAAAAAACCTACTAAAGCTATTTTGAGCTTTTATTCAGGCTTGAAAACTACCTATATTTTCATTTTGCGTCAAGATAGTATTGATTGTCATGAATGCCCTAACCAAAGTCGGCAAGAATTACAATCATGGTTAACAGAGCAATGGTATCAGCCTTATCTTGATAATAGATACCAACGAGAAGTTTGGATCGAGCAAATGGAGTCGAAACTGACACAATTAGCTCAAAGATTAGCATTAGAAAAACTAGTCGATAATCATTTACAAGGATTAGAAGAACTAATTTTGGTACCCCATCTACTTTTACATCAAATTCCTTTTACTGCTTTACCGTTAAATAATTCCCATTCTCCAGAAACTTCTTATTTTGGCGATCGATTTACCTTACGTTTAATTCCTAGTTATCAAATCCTCTCCTTTTGTCAACAGCGATCGATTTTAGAGTCTTCCCTAGTGTATGGAATGGTAATTGATACCCAAAACAATTTAGAAGGAGCCGATTTGGAAGGAAATTTAATCAGTTGGTTACACCAAATACCGTCTAATTTTTGTTTAGAAGGAAAACAAGCGACGATCGAAAAATTACGTTATTTACTCCAACAAGAAAAAATACAAGGCTTATTATCCAGTCACCATGCCTGTTTTAACTCTGAAAATCCTTTGGAATCAAGCTTAGAATTATCAAATGGTCAAAAAATAACTTTACGTGACTTACTAACTTTAAATTGGCGAATGCCAGAACTTCATGAAGTCTTTTTATCTTGTTGCGAAACAGGATTAGGATTGCCTATTTCTACAAATACAGATGATGTTTTGACTCTAGCAGGAGGTTTTTTATGTTCAGGCGCTCGGACTGTCATTAGCTCTCTGTGGGTAGTTGAAGATGGCACAACTACTTTACTCTCTTTCTTTTATCATCTTGCTCGTCGGGATGGTTTGAGTCGAGCAGAAGCCTTAAAAAAAGCACAACAAAGATTGCGAGGATTAAGTGAAACAGATTTAGTTGAAGCGAAAAATAAGCGGAAAGAAGCACGAAGAGCAATGGAATCTGCTAATTCACAAGGAAATAGGGAAGCAACAGAATTTTACCAACAGGAACATCGAATGTGGAATATCTTTGTGACTTTACTTAGACAATTTATTAGGGACTCTCGCTCTTATCCTATTTCTCATCCTTTCTATTGGAGTGCTTTTACCTGTCAAGGACTATAGGAAATGCAGAATGCAGAAAATGCTTTAAGTAGTGAGTAATGAGTAATGAGTCATGAGTAATGAGTAAAAAAGCATCACTTATTAAGTAGAATCGAATTACCACATTCAAATTTTACTTATAACGAATAATAACACAAATATAAGCATTCAAGAAAGAGCTGAAAATTTCGCAATTAGAGTAATCAAAGCATACTCTGAGCTTAATAAAAGACATTTTAATGATGCTGGAAAAATTTTATCAAAACAATTTTTAAAAAGTGGAAAATCAATAGAAGCAAACTGTTCAGAGGCAATTTTTGCTCAATCAAATAAAGATTTTATTAATAAATATTCTATTGCTTTAAAAGAAGCAAATGAGACTTTGTATTGGATAAAAATAATGATTAAATCAGACATCATATCATTATCTAAATTTGAGAATATGATAGAAGAAAATGAAAGAATCATCAAGATATTAATAAGTTCAATTAATAAGTTAAAAGAAAAATAATCTAGCTAACTTCTCGAAAAACCTCTTAACTCTTAACTCATTACCCATTACTCGAAAAAAACTAGTTTATTTGTTCTGTCAGGTTGACCTGCTCCCACCACTAGGATTTTCAACGATCTTTATCACTCCTTATTGACAACAAAAGAGACACTATATACAGTGCTATAATAATGTCATGACTAATCTAATTGCAGTAGTTATAGACACTAATGTACTATTTACAGGACTAACGAAAAAAGGAGGTGCTGAGGGTTTCATCATCGATTTTTGGTTAGCAGAATTAATTCAAGTACATGTTTCCAATAGTTTAGCCTATGAATATGTAGATGTATTGTCTCGTAAATTATCTCCTCAAAGGTGGTTAATTTTAAAACTGTTATTGGGGACGCTATTAAACAAAGTAGAATTTACTCCAATATACTACTCGTGGCGACCAACATCACCAGATCCAGGAGATGATTTAGTAATTGATTGTGCTATGAATGCCAATGCTATTGTTGTTACGTCCAATATCAAAGATTTTCAAACAGCAAAAACAACTTTAGGATTACAAGTAATGACACCCAAAGAATTAGTGATTCAATTAGCTAAAAATGAACAATAATTATCAAAAATATGAGTCGTTTAACCTTAAGATTACCAGAAACATTACATCAAAAACTAGTTAATATTGCCAAAAGCGAAGGGGTTTCTTTAAATCAATATATTGTTTATGCTTTAAGTTCTCAAATCCATAGTAATTATACAGTCAATCCTTTGTTACCAAAAGAAGTTGAAGAACAAAAACAACTTTTTAATCACTTGGTTACACAATTGGGTGATTTAGAAGAAGAGCAAATTAAAAATATTTTAAATCAAAGAGAAAAAGTTACTTCAGAAGATGAATTACCCTTAGATATTAAAGCTAAATTAATAGCTAAAATCAAACAAAAAAAAGAAATGCATAAATGAAATAAATATTAGAATTAATATTGATAGTAAAGTATAAACACTAATTTTTATATTGCCGAGAAAAATAAAACTATGTCATACGAAACTGTTCAAGCTTTTGTTCGAGTTATTGATAATCATCCCGAAATTCTTTCTGAATCAGAAACTTCACAACTAGAAGAACTAATTCCTGTTTGGCTAGAAGAGGATGAATTAGATGAAGAGTTGGGTGATTGGTGTGCTGTAAGAGATCATTTCAGCCCAAAAATTGTTGACACTTTATCTTGTATAGAAAGCAAGGCTTTCTCATAAAAATTGGCTCCCATTTTGGGGTAGGATAGCAGATTGC
>JAALKG010000139.1 GCA_011088145.1 Cyanobacteria bacterium MH1_Bin12
AAAATATTCACGCCGATCAAGGCGAGGTTTTAAACCCTCGATTTTTTGATAAAATTGAACTAAAATGTTGAGTTATTCTATTTACTCTTAAACTGTATTGGATGTATAAAATGATTATTGACACTCCCCTGCGGTTAGGCGAGGGATTCTTGGTTCATTGACTCGTCTTACCTTGACAGGTGTTTCCACCAACCCAGATAGAGGACAAATCTCCTCAAGCGTTTAAGTCCAATCAATCAGACTTGCTTCCCCAATGCCCTTGAGTAGCTCTTTTGAGAATATTTAATGATGCCTGTGTATCACGGTCTTCGACATATCCACAACTACATATATGAGTTCTCGTAGATAGACTTTTCTTGACTCGTTGACCACAGTTAAAACAATCCTGAGAGGTGTAGGCTGAGTTTACTGCTATAATTAGTTCTCGGTATTTAAAACCAAAATATTCTAACCATTTTCTGAATTGACTCCAACCTGCATCATTAATACTTTTAGATAACTTACTATTTCTGACTAGATTTTTCACCTTTAAGTCTTCATAAGCGATCAAGTCGTTTGACTGAATTAGACGCAGTGCGGTTTTCTTCCCGAACTCTTCACGTTGCCTACTTACTCTTAAATGTGCTTTGCTATAACGCTTTCTAGCTTTGATATAGTTGTTACTTACTGGCTTCCCTTTGGGAAATTTTCTTGATTTGCGTCGATTGAGTTTATTTAATCTCGGTTCAGACTGACGATAATAACGAGGGTTATCAACAAAATTTCCATCACTATCACCATAGAAATATTGTAATTGCTCAACCCCCCTATGGTTCTTGAAAAGCATATATAGCAAGGATTTTCTGAAACACAAAAATAGCCTTTTACAAAACATTTTACGAAATAATAGTACTTACAGCCGTTTTTTGAGTCAATTTGTCAATAAACTGTCTAAATTAATCGATCGCTATAATGCTTTTATTGTAAGGTGTTGAAAGATTACATTTATTGTCTGGGGGGGTAGTTGAGTAATTACGAAATATTTAATACCTAAATCAATACCTACCATCTTTTTGGTTGGTGTCAATATTGGTGTTATATCTCTTACATCTAGCTTTAAGCAAAACTGACAAAAATAACCATCTGCCCTTTTCACAATACGTACTCTTTGTATTTGAAATTCTTGAAAATAGAATAAATCTCTAGAACCAATTAATTTCAAAGTACCGATCTTATTCCCATCAGTGAAAGTTATTCGTTTGAGATCACGGTTTAACTTCCAGCCTGACTTTTTATATATTCAATACTACGAGTATGTTTAGAAAACTGAGGATAACCCTTCTTTCCTTTTATTTACTTTTTACAGTTTTCATAAAACTTAGAAATAGCCAACCAAGCCCTTTCTCCCGCCTGTTGACAAGCTGTTGAATTTAGACATTTCACAAAAGAAAATTCTTTTCTCAAAGTGGTCGTATATTTATAAACTCCAGCTTTTCCCACTCCATTAGAGTCCATCCAAAAGCGAACACATTTATTACGAACAAACTGTACAGTACGAATACCCTAATCGAGCGCTTTAAATTGTTCTGGCTTTCCTCTTAATTTATACTCTAAGATAAACATTACGCTGGACTATCTGGAATAAAAACAGTGTAACATAGTTTTAGAAAAGCCGTCGTGAACGACGGGGCTTTAAACCCCAAAAATTTGGTAATAATTTGAACACAGAGGACACAGAGTAAAGGAGAATCGTTCTTGTTAGCATCATTATCGAAGGAATATCACCAAAGCGTTAGGATTGTTTGCTTTTATTGTCGGTAACATCAGTTAATAGAACAAACAAAATATCAAAACAGCTGATGATTGATAGTTAACGATCGAATGTTCTAAGAGTTTAAGTCGTATATTTATTATTTGCCACTCCCTAAATGATATAATCTGCTCTTGATATCAAGACGATCGATCAAATTTTATCAAGATAAAAAAGCAATGACTAAAAAGCGTGTCTTATCAGGAGTACAACCCACTGGAAATTTACACATAGGTAATTATTTAGGTGCAATTCGTAACTGGGTAGAGATACAACCCAACTATGATAACTTCTTTTGTGTGGTTGATTTACACGCTATCACTGTACCTCATGATCCCAAAACTTTAGCCCAAAATACTTACAACATGGCGGCATTATATTTGGCTTGTGGCATAGATCTTAATCATTCAACTATTTTTGTCCAATCCCATGTTACTGCCCATAGTGAATTGACATGGTTACTAAACTGTTTGACCCCTCTTAATTGGTTAGAAAGAATGATTCAGTTTAAGGAGAAAGCGGTTAAACAAGGAGAAAATGTCAGTGCAGGTTTATTAGATTATCCCGTCTTAATGGCAGCAGATATTTTATTATATGATGCCGACCAAGTACCTGTAGGAGAAGATCAAAAACAGCATTTAGAGTTAACCCGTAATATTGCGGTTAGAGTTAATGATAAATTTGGCAGTGAACAAAATCCTATTTTTAAAGTACCTGAACCGATGATTAGGAAAGAGGGAGCAAGGGTAATGAGTTTAGCAGATGGTACCAAAAAAATGTCAAAATCGGATTCATCCCAGTTGAGCCGTATTAATCTTTTAGATACCCCTGATGTGATTAAAAAGAAAATCAAAAAATGTAAAACAGATCCAATTATGGGTTTAAGCTTTGCTGACGATCGTCCTGAGTGTAATAATTTATTAGGACTATACACCATTTTTAGTGACCAAAATAAAGAAGCTGTTGCTGATGAATGTGCCGATATGGGTTGGGGTAAATTTAAACCCTTATTAACCGATAGTATTATTTCTGCTTTAGAACCAATTCAAAATAAATACAACGAAATTATGACAGATAAAACTTATTTGGATTCTGTTCTCAAAGAAGGCCAAGAAAAGGCGGAAAGTGTTGCGAATAAAACCCTCGGAAGAGTTAAAGATGGATTAGGCTATTTGCCTAGTTTTTAAACTGTTAATTATGCTCTTATCAAATAATTATATTATTAGTTTTTATTGCTTATAGCGTTTCTCATAGTTATGAGATAAAGGTTGGACTTGTAAAGTCCCCTTTTCTCATCTTGATAAGGGGAGATGTCGACGGGCTAGGTGGGGATTTAGGGGGCTTTAATCTGAGCTATTTATAATTCATTTACACCTGAATTGCTATATTTATTATTAATTAATAATTTTTAAAATCAAATATAACTTTAATTTAATTAATCAGAATATATTTCATAATATTCAAAAAATCAAGATTAAATTTTTATAAAAACATTTTTTTGCATTATATAAATGACTACAAAATTACAAAAGGCGATCGCAAATAAAGAGTTTGTGATAACCGCAGAAGTCACACCACCCAAAGGAGGAAACCCTCAGCGGATGTTAGATGTGGCCAGATTACTCAAAAATAGAGTTCATGGGGTCAATATTACCGATGGTAGTCGGGCAGTGTTGAGAATGTCTTCTATTGCCGCTTGTGTACTATTAAAACAAAATGATATTGAGCCTATCTGTCAAGTGACGGGAAGAGATCGAAATTCGATCGCTTTACAGGGGGATTTAATGGGTGCATATAGCCTTGGTATTCGTAATATTTTAGCTTTAACAGGAGATCCACTAAAGGCTGGAGATCATCCTCAAGCAAAGGCTGTGTTTGAATTAGAGTCTATTCGCTTATTGAAACTAATTGAAAAACTAAATCTCGGTTTTGACCTCAACGATAAATCATTACCAGATGGTAACTTAGAACTATTTGCAGGGGCAGCAGTTGATCCTCAATCAAAAAGTTGGTCTGGTTTACAACGACGTTTTGAGAGGAAATTAGAAGCAGGAGCAAAGTTTTTTCAAAGTCAATTGATTAGTGATTTTGATAAATTAGATCAGTTCATGAATCAAATTGCCAAAGATTGCGATCGACCTATTTTAGCTGGTATATTCTTATTAAAAAGTGCTAAAAATGCCCGTTTTTTGAATGCTAAAGTACCGGGAGTACAAATAGCAGAACATCTGATTACTAGACTGGAAAAATCAGAAAATCCTTTAGAGGAAGGAATAGAAATTGCTGCCGAGCAGGTCAAATTAGCTAAAGATATTTGTGATGGTGTACATTTAATGGCAATTAAAAGAGAAGATTTAATTCCAAAAATTTTGGATAAAGCCCAAGTTATATCTCTAAAATAATCTTGGGGAAATAAGACTTTCTACTATTAAAATATTTTTTATGAGTTAAGGGAAAAATCCTCAGTTAATTGTACAAAATTTTTCTGAGGAGCAAATCTTAATAAGATTTGCAAATTATATGTTTGAGATTTATTCAGCAGATTCTAAATTATTAATTATTCCTCTTGCCAATCTGGTTTGGATTCAGCCGCTTTTAGAATATCAGATGTTTTTTTCTGACTTCTCGATCGATAAGATATGATATTATCTTGTTTTCCATCCGAAGGCTTAATTTGCTCTTTCCTTTTACTCGATGTTCTTTCCTCACTGGTATCCTGAGCAATTATTTCATAGAGAATCGCCAATTTATCTGACTCACCCTTTCTGAGTATTCTGCCTAACCTTTGTATATATTCTCGATTGGAAGCTGTACCTGAAATGATAATGGCAATTTTGGCTGAAGGTACATCAACTCCTTCATTCAAAACATGGGAAGCGACGATCGCTTTATACTCCCCCGTTTTATACTTAGTTAAGAGCAAATGACGTTCTTTGACTGGAGTTTGATGAGTAATAGCAGGAATTAAATAATCTTGAGAAATACGATATACCGTGGCATTATCATTGGTAAAAATAATGATTTTGTCAGGATAATGTACTGTGATTAATCTGATTAAAACTCTTAATTTTGCGGTAGTACCTAAAGAAATGTCCTTGGCTCGACGGTGGGCTAACATGGCTCTTCTGCCTTCTTGAGATGAAGCACTAGATTTAACAAATAATTCCCATCCTTTTAATCCCGAAAGATAGATATTATTTTTACGTAAAAAAGCATTTCTAGTTTCAATTGCTTTTTGATATTCCTCTTTTTCTTCTGGGGATAATTCAACTTTGATTGGCTTTATTTGATATTCGGCTAAGGTATTACCTGACAATTGCTCTGGAGTTTTACGATAAACTACTTCACCAATTAATTGATTTAACTGTTGATGAGAACCATCTCCTCTTTCTGGAGTGGCAGTTAAACCTAAACGATAAGGTGCGATAGATTCTTCGGCAATGACTCGAAAAAAATCAGTCGGTAAATGATGACATTCATCAAAAATTAACAGACCATAACAACTACCTAAAGTTTGAGCATGAATAGCAGCACTGTGATAAGTTGAAATTAATACAGATGTGCGATCGCTTGAACCACCTCCCAACAAACCCAATTCGATATTCTCAAAACAAGCCTCTATCTCCGCATACCATTGGTGCATCAAATCTAAAGTTGGTACCATAATCAAGGTACTTCTAGGAGTAGAAGCCATCGCTAATTGAGCTAAATAGGTCTTTCCTGCTCCTGTTGGCAAGACCACAACTCCTTGTCTATTCGCCTTTTTCCAAGCTTCTAATGCCTCTAATTGATGGGGATAAGCCTCTTTTGGCGATCGCATCGTCATCTCTAAAGGAAAAAAATCCTTCGCTGCATCAACAAAATCAATATTATTTTTATCTAATGCCTGAACTAACTCTCGATAATGAGCGGCGGGAATTCTAAATTTTTCGATTCTATCATCCCAAGTAGCATAATCTATCCATGCTTTACCCTGTGGTGGTGGATGTAAAATTAACGTTCCTCGATCATAACTTAATCTACTTTTACGAGCCATGCTTGATAATTAGTTAAAGTTCAATGGGCAAAAGGCAAAGGTTTTTTCTTATATACGTCTAATGTGAATTAAAAATGACCTTTGTTGTATAAGGATTTCAGCGATCAGCCAAAGGCTGGCACTGCGTGATCGTCAAAAACTCTTAATTGTAAATAATGAACCAGATTACAAGGGTTTCAAGAATTAATATACAAATGAAATTGCTCTGGCAACTTTTTACACTCTTGTTGACTAGTAAATTCAAATAATTGTCTGACATGTGGATAAAATTACGACTATTTCCTGCTTCACATGCTCCTGGTCTACTTTTTGCATCTTATACTTAGTTGTTTTCTCTTTGATGACCTCTTAATAATAGTGTTTGGAGTTACTTTGTAGTTTTATTAACTATTGTTACGTAGTATCTGCGATTCTCCTGATAAGATTAAGTAATCTTAATATCTTTTTTAGTTTTGGTATAAAAATGTCTAAAATTAACCGTCGTCACTTTTTACAATTTTCTGGCTCTCTATTTGCTACTTTAGGTTTAAGCCAATTAGATTTTTTTAACCAAGCGAATCAATATAATCAGGCTCTAGCCCAAGGTTCACCAGGGCTTTCTCATAAAAATCCTACCCTTTTCAGGAATTCCTCCAAAAGCTTA
>JAALKG010000008.1 GCA_011088145.1 Cyanobacteria bacterium MH1_Bin12
ATTCTGGGTTTGGCAAAAAATCTCAAATTAGCACCAGTAAAAGATTAGAGGCTGTCATTTGTCCTATACGAGGTTCATTTCCCTCTATCATTCTTTTGATATTACTTGTATGCCTAGAAATAACATAAATTGCTGCAACAAAGGCAAATAATATATAAGGGGTGGTGGGTATTAATAATAACATAAATATATTAACTGCGATCGCTGCACTAATAGAACTTAAAGAGACAATTTTAGATATTGCTAAAACGCTGACAAAAACGGCGAGAGTTGATAAACCCAACCAAATATTAATGGTTAATAAAATACCTAAACTGATAGCGGCGGATTTACCACCAGAAAATTTTAACCAAACTGATTTACTGTGTCCTAAAACGGCGAATAATGCACAGCCAACAATTAACCAATCTAAACCATTTTGAGGTAATAAACTAGGGCTTGTCATCAATTAAGCCAAATGACGATCGCTGCTAAATGAATACCACCAAGAAAATTTATTTTTCGTTGATAATATCGAGTGGAGATCGCCCGATACTGTAATTAATTGTTATTTGTATTGGTAAAACTTGTAGTAAAAATGGTTCGATCGATCTTTTAAATTTTATCAAACAAAAAGAAATAAAGGGAATAAAAGTACAGACAAAACATTGCTTTGGCAAATGTGGTAACGGCTGTGTTGCCTTATCTTTACCCGAAGAAAAATTATATACTTACGTTAATAAAAAGGTGTTAATGTCGATAATCAATTCCCAACAAAATTAGTTAATTATTGAGCAAAAAAACCTGTTAAAAGTAATGGTATTAAAATTACCAAAAAAACTATTAAAAAAGTAGTTTCTGGACTTAAAGTTATTTCATTGGGGTCTTTTCTCTTCATTGGAAGCCATTGAATTCTTCTCGTTTACCATTATAACCTTTCTTTTATTTCTTTCAGGAAAAACCCATTTTCTGAAGTAAAGGATTGAATTTTAATACTTCTATTATTTTGCCATATAAAAGCAACCACAGAAATCAAGACGACAATGTAGGGTCAAGTAGAAATATTAATTTATTGGTTGTATTATGTTTCAATTGTGGCAAAAACAAAAAGAGAAAACGGGGGTGAAAGTTTTATCAAAAGGTAGGAGTGAATAGAATTTAATTAGAACAAATGTTCAGGAAGGTAATCTTTGAGTACAAGGTCTAATTAATGGGCCAGGCAAAATGCGATCGCCTTCTACACCAACGGGAACACCTCTTAGTTGACGCAAAGCGTTAATTGCTTTGACGCAGTCACAACCGAACATACTAACGGCAGTATCACTTTCTTCTTCTGATACTTCTAAGACTAAATGTCCTTCTTCGTTTTGTTCAACATTAGGAAATTCTTCTGGCACATTTTCCGTAGTTTGCACTTGAGGAAAAGCAGCTAAATAATTATTTCCAGTGCAATCAGTGCGATCGCATTCAAGATTAACAGGAGAAGGATTAGAAGATGTGACCTGATTCTGAGGAGATTCAACTTCAACATCTACAGCTAAAGCAGACTCACTATAGAATAAATTTAACAAAAAAGCTGCGACGATTGTCGGACAGGATAACAGTAGGATTCTTAATATAGAGTTCATTTTCATCAGCAAAATAGTAGTTTATTTTTTACAACAATTTAAAGGAGTAAGGATAATAATTTTACCTAGATTTTAACGTTGATTGGGAAAAAGTAAAGCAAAAATATAAAAAATACCAAAATGATCAATAATTTCTGGTTATACTTTCTTTCAAATTCCAAGGTGAAAAATTCTGTTACATTAATCAGATAATATTGATACGTCCTCCATTTTACATAAAGACAAACTAAATGACATTAGTGATTTTACCTATGATCACTTAATAAAAAAAGTAGAGAGAAACTCGATCTTCGATCTGACAAAATCACAAAAAAGATGAATGATTACTCATTCACCCTTTTATTTTGATAAATTTTTTTAACTGGAAATACCAATAAATTGTCAACCGTGAATAGTTACATTTATCGTTTCGCTAGTTTTTGATTTTTAACTTTGCGTAAACGAATAGACTCAGGAGTAACTTCCACTAATTCATCAGGGCCTATATATTCCAATGCTCTTTCTAAAGTCATTTCTATCGGTGTTTGTAATTGTACTAACTCTTCACCGCCAGACGCACGATGGTTCGTCAACTGCTTAGTTTTACAAACATTGATTTCCACATCTTGAGGACGATTACTTTCCCCAATAATCATACTTTTATAAACTTTGGTTCCCGGATGAATAAAGAAAACGCCTCTGTCTTCTGCATTTTTCATAGCATAGAAAGTAGAAACACCTTCTTCAAAAGAAGTAAGCACACCATTATAACGATTTTCTAACTCACCAACTAAAGGACGATATTCATGGAAACTATGGTTCATAATACCAGCACCTCTTGTCATGCGAATAAAGTCTCCACGGAAACCAATTAAACCACGAGCAGGTACAATGAATTCTAATTGAGTACGTCCATTAACTCCTCCTTGCATATCTTGCATTTCAGCTTTACGTTGACCTAAACGCTCGATACAAGATCCTTGAGCTTCTTCTGGTACGTCTAAAACAAGATATTCAAATGGTTCATAAGGTTGTCCATTCATTTCACGAAAAATAACTTGAGGTTGAGATACTTGGAATTCAAAACCTTCACGACGCATATTTTCGATGAGAATACCTAAATGTAATTCACCTCGTCCAGAAACGACAAATTGATCAGTAGTGTCCCCATCTTCTACTCTTAAGGCTACATTAGTTTGCAATTCACGATATAAGCGATCGCGAATTTGACGAGAAGTAACAAATTTTCCTTCTAAACCAGCAAAAGGAGAATTGTTAACGGAGAAAGTCATTCTCAAAGTAGGTTCATCTACTTTAATTAAAGGTAAAGCTTGAGGTTCAGTCGGACAAGTTATAGTTTCTCCAATATTCGCATCAGCAAAACCCGCTACTGCCACCAAATTACCTGCACTAGCTTCGGGAATTTCAATTCTTTCTAAACCTTTAAAACCTAAAAGCTTACTCACTCTAGCTTTGGTAATAGTACCATCTTCTTTAATTAAAGCCGCTTGTTGTCCTGCTTGAATGGTACCGTTTTGGATTCTACCAATGACAACTCTACCTAAATATTCAGAATAATCCAAGGTAGTGACCTGTAATTGTAAAGGTTTTTGGGGGTCTCCTGCTGGTGGCGGAACATGATGTAAGATCGCTTCAAATAATGGTTTCATATCTTTATCTTCATGATCTAACTCATCCTTGGCAAAACCAGAGATACCAGAAGCATAAAGAGTGGTAAAATCACATTGATCATCATCTGCACCTAACTCAACAAAAAGGTCAAATACTTTATCAACTGCAATATCGGGTTCAGAACGAGGGCGATCGATTTTATTAACAACAACAATCGGACGTAAACCTTTTTCTAAAGCTTTTGTCAGTACAAAACGAGTTTGAGGCATAGGGCCTTCATTCGCATCAACAATTAGAATACAACCATCGACCATGCCAAGTACACGTTCGACTTCTCCACCAAAGTCTGCGTGTCCAGGTGTATCAACAATATTAATTAATGTGTCATTATAATTTACTGCTGTATTTTTAGATAATATTGTGATTCCTCTTTCTCTTTCAATATCATTAGAATCTAATACACAAGTAGGTACTTCTTCCCCTTCACGGAAAATACCTGATTGCTTTAACAGTGCATCTACTAAAGTCGTTTTACCGTGGTCAACGTGGGCAATAATCGCAATATTGCGAATTGGTAAAGACATATATATTTATTAATTTAATGTAAAGATTATTCATAGTGTCCTTTAATTCTAACTGATGAGTGTTATTTTTTGTAAAATCTTTGACCAAATGGAAGCTTTTTAGGTTAGGAAAATTTGACTTTTTAAAGGATCATTTCTCAAAATTGGTAAATTTCTATGGAGTAATGTAAACAAAGATTTATGGGACTATCTAACTTGTAATTATTACGCGGTGTGCAACTTAAAACGAAAGAATAGGGCTTTTAAGGTTAATTTGTGTTTATTCAATTTTCAAAACCCTTTAAAATCAATGGTTAAAATTTAGTTGCACATGGCGTAATTATTGTATTTTTTAATATCAATAGTGTGAGTTTTTGTCCAGATAACACATAATTATTGAAATGATTGGTTTATAAGCACAGTGAAAGGAAGTAGTTCAAACTTGCATAACCAAAGAACTAAACGATGAACTAACTAAATTAGATATATTAACAGACAGAGAATTTTATTAACTTAAACAACAAAAATAATGGTATTTAACGAAACCCAAATCAGACCAAAATTAGCTAATTATCCAGCATGGACAATTAGTGGACAATCTCTCAGGCAAGATTATCAATTTAAAGACTTTATTCAAGCAATAGAATTTATTAATCGTTTAGTTGAACCATCAGAAGCCATGGGACATCATCCAGACATAAGTATTTCTTACAATAAAGTGATCATTAATTTAATGAGTCATGATGCTGGAGGAATTACCCAAAAAGATTTTGATTTAGCGGCACAAATCGACAAAATCGCCAATGATTTTTAATTATAATAGAGAAGTCAAAGAAGATATGGGAAATTATTGACTGAAGAGAATAGGGATATAAGGCTCTATCTTCCAAGTTAGAGATAACTGTTAATTGTTCATTTTTTGACAGTTTGATCCTTAAAAATATCTTGTTTATAAATCAAAACTTACTACTTAAATGATTTGTTAGTTTTGAATTTGAAAGACTCTCCATCAGGTAAAATGTAAACTGAAACAGTAGCAGCAGAAAATTAAGATATAACTATGAGTGAAGTTAAGAATCAGAAAACTTTGGAAGCAATGAAAAACTTTGCTGAACAATATGCAAAAAGAACAGATACTTATTTTTGTGCAGACCCGTCAGTCACAGCCGTCGTTATACAAGGTCTAGCAAACCATAAAGAAACTTTGGGTTCTCCTCTTTGTCCATGTCGTTACTATGAAGACAAAGAAGCTGAAGTCAAAGACACATTTTGGAATTGTCCTTGTGTGCCAATGCGAGAGAGAAAGGAATGTCATTGTATGTTATTTATAACTCCTGACAATGAATTTGCAGGAGAACAACAGGAAATTACTTGGGAAGATTTAGAAAAGGGTTAATGAAGCAATCATAAATAATTGTTGATTACTTCCCTCAAGATTGTGAGTTTGAAGCTCATAATCTTGAGTTTTTTATTGTAGATGTTAATTAGTGCAGAAAAATAAGATCGAATTTCTAATCTTCGTGATCCTCAAAAGGATCACCTAATTCTGCTGATGGTGGGCCAAAAGACGTATAGATCGCAAATGCTGTAATTGCTACTAAAAAGATACCGATTGTCACACCAATAATTGTTGCAGTTTCCATAATTCGTTTTTTTTGTTCAATGATACTCTTATTCTTATATAATATTACGACAGATAAAAAAAATTATTGAAATAGATCAAGTTAAATATGTCACAACGCACTCGTTTAGGCGATCTTCTCAAACCTCTTAACTCAGAGTATGGTAAAGTCGTTCCTGGCTGGGGAACAACCCCTCTCATGGGAGTTTTTATGGTTTTATTTTTAGTGTTTTTATTGATTATTTTACAAGTTTACAATTCTTCTATCTTATTGGACGGAATTGATGTTGATTGGAGAAGTTTAGGTTCATAAACTAAAATCTTCAATAGTTGATAATTAACTGTGTCTTTATTAAAGTCACTTTTATTTTGTTAATTAGTTTAGACTAAAAATAATTATTAAATTAACGAGCATATAATCTATCATGAATGTTTTTGGTATTGGATTGCCAGAATTACTTGTTATCTTTGGGGTAGCTTTATTGATTTTTGGTCCTAAAAAACTACCTGAAATAGGTAAAACTTTGGGTAAAACTGTGAAAGGTTTTCAAGAGGCCTCTAAAGAATTTCAAGACGAATTTAAAAAAGAAGCCCAAAAAATTGAAGAAACTGTATCTATGAATGCCCAATTAGAATCTGGCAATGAAACAGAGGTTAAAACGGTTACTTCTGAGGAAAAAACGGGCTAATTATTGGGATTATATTTGGATGTTTTTGATAGTTTAATTGGTAGTTTAAAAAAATAAATGTACGGGGTCTTCTTCGTAAGTTTAAAAAAATCAGCTTTAGTTGGGATTTTTCAATGAGTCCGAATTAGAAAGCTGATTTTTTTTGTATGTAAATGTAAAATAGTTAGGACATTCTTACTACGGCTAACATACCTATTTTCAAATTATTGCAATTGTGATGTTGTTAAAAAATTTTTTGAAAATATATTTTGCCTTTTATATTTGAATTTCAATCAGGCTTGGCACGCCACTTGGTAATCACAAATTATTCTTGTTCAATGGAATTCATAATATGGATATAAGCGGGAGTCTGGGATGTCAATTCTCGATCCTCAATAATGTTATCATCACGAATCGCTTTTTTCGCATTATCAATGATAACGGTGTTAGACAGTAATTCCAGAGCATCTTCTTCTTCCATATTATCAAGAGCTTCGGCATATTTGCGACTATGGGTATGACGTACTGACTCTTGACAATAGTTTGATAGTTCTCGACTTTCGGTCATGACTTTAAAGGCTAAATTTTGGTCTTCTTCTATCCCATATAATCCTTTATAAAGAAGATTGACCATGGAGGTGTCGTGATGGGGAATACTATATTTCTTTTTAATTTGTGGCCAATATTGTAAAGCTTTCAGTCCTTCTAAGGCTCCTGTATTTAAACCTGCTTCCTGACACCATTGTTCAAATTCATAAACATCATAAGGGCAACGATTATGTTCACGCATTCCTTTGGCTAAAACTTGTCCTGCTTCAAAATTTCTGGTGGGTTTTCCTGTGGCAGGGAGCATCATACTGCCCCTAACATCAGCGACAATTGCTGTTAATTGAGAAAAAGTGTGATCACGAACTTTTTCTGTGAAACTGCCTTTATTTAAGATAGCTTCGATTTTAGGTACAGCATATCCTAATTCAGTTAATGCGATCGTTTGTTGATTATAAAGTTCATAACGGTCTTTTCTAGACATGGAGATGGTTGCAGCTTGATCTAATGCTTGATGAAGCAACAAAGTTAAGACAGTGGGTAAAATGCCGGGTTTTTGTTGATGATATTCATGACCAAATCCAGCAAAGATAGATGCCATGTTTTTCCCTGCTTTAATATATTGTGCTTCTACGTTATGAATACCGGGGGATACTTGAATATTAGGAGAAAGCTGATTGAGTAAATGAGCTCCAATAAGAGCGGTTAGAGCATTTGGATGACAAAAGTTAGCGGTAAAACTATCCACAGGATCTCTTAGTGAACCGTGGCGGTGAAATCCTGAAAAGAATCCTAAATTAGGATTTTTTTCACATAGTACATAAGATTCGTTATTGGTCTGGTCATGGTTAAAAGATCCTGACAAACAGCCCAGAACAACATTATTGCGATCGAGATCTTCTTTAATTTGACAAGCTTGAGCTAAATCTTCTTGTATATATTTACTATTAGCGGTCAAGATGACTAAATCACATTTAGCAATTAGATATTCTAAAGAGTTAGATACGGACTTACCTTCTTCTCGATGAAAAGACATTCGTCGCATTTTTGCTAAATGTGTAGGGTCCATTCCTTTAATCGCTTCTTCAGAAAATGCACCTAATAAACTTCGACCAGGACGAGTTGCTAGTAAAAGGGATTTTGTACTTTGTTGCATTGCTGAATTATAAGCAAGAGAAGCAGGGTAAAGTCCGATGCTATAAAAGCCAATTTTAGTTTTACTCAGTTTGCGAATTCGTTGTTTAATACTCTTTTTATCTAAAGAATCGTTATTAAAGAAATTATTTTTCATTCTTTATTAAATTTTTATTTGATTTCACTTCTATTGTGACACTTATTGCTTTAAACGTAAAATAATTAAACTTTATAAGAATGAATTAAGTGATTGTTGATAATTATTTTTAATCGGGAAGAATGTTTCAGAAATTCACTTTTTTTTTGCTTAGATATTTTGTCACCAAAGAATACATGTTCATTTAAAATATCTAATTTAGGTAATTAATGAAATATTTTTAAATCAATTTTTTTTAAAGAATACTACATGATGCTAATTATAGTTTTTGATATTTAAAAATTATTAAAATTTAATTCAGTGATATAAATATTCAAATCTGTACCGTAATAAATTTGATTATTTTTACTATTTAATTAATTAATTTTGTGAGTTCTTCTAGTTTCAATCATTTCACAATTTAAAATGTCATACTAGTTAATCAGGGAAAAGCTTTATATAAGATGCTAACTGACATCACACATGAAATTATTTAAGTCTGAGGACAACTCGCAACTAAGTTTAGGTACAAGATTATTTTTATCTCATTTAGCTGTAATGGTAGTAGGTTTGAGTACCTTTGTCTGTATTGCCAAATTTTCTTCTCCTCAATTTTTTGTAGTACGGTTGGAACAATTAGAAAGAAAGGGTTTTATAACTTTTAGATCAGCCAAAACATATTTAATTGATGGCTTTGAAACAGCATGGAATCGCAGTACCTTGTGGTCATTAATTGTCGGTGGTAGTACCGCAGGATTTTTAAGTTATTATCTGAGCCAAAGAATTATGAAACCCCTACGGAAAATGAAGGAAATTACTCAACATTTTACCGCAGGAGATTGGCAAGAAAGAATGCCCAAAAGTGAAATACCTGAGTTAAATCAATTAAGTGTTAGTTTTAATCGCATGGCAAGTGGTTTGGAAGATGTGGAGTCAAGGCGAAGGGATTTGGTAAGCGATTTAACTCATGAGTTGCGTACTCCTTTGACGGTAGTTCGTGGTTATTTGGAAGAGTTAGCCGTAGGAGAAATGGAAGGTAGTCCTCAATTATATTTGAGTTTGGTGGGAGAAACCAGAAGACTTGAACGCTTAACTCATGATTTACAGGAATTATCTAAAGCTGAAGCTGGTTATTTGTTTCTGGATTTAAAATCTTTGGATTTATTGCCTTTATTACATTCTTTAGTTGAACGTTTTAGTGATCAACTGTTAGAAGATGGTCCTATTTTAAAATTAGATATTCCTGCTACTTTACCTTTAGTTATGGCTGATCGCGATCGCACTCAACAAATTTTAGTAAATTTATTAGGTAATGCAATTCGCTATACCCAGACAGGTTCAATTATAGTCAAGGCAGAAAATAAATCTATGTGTTTATGGTTATCAATAATCGATACTGGTAGTGGCATTATCGAGGAAGATTTACCTCACGTCTTTGAAAGATTTTGGCGTGCCGATCGATCTCGTTCGAGTTATTCTGGGGGTAGTGGTATTGGTTTAGCGATCGCCAAAAAACTAGTAGAATTACAGGGTGGAGAGATAAAAGTTACTAGTAAATTAAATGAAGGTACAACTTTTTCTTTTTGTCTTCCCCTCGCTTCCAAAAAGTAAGTAATAAAATTCATGGAAATTATTGAATTAGACTGGATAGATTTGTTTTGGACATGGGGTTTGATTATCATTGCAATTGGCTTATCTCGTTGGCAAAAACTAGGGCTGGAAGGTCAATTTTTTCTGGCTGGTATTCGCTCTTTAATCCAGTTAATGGTGATTGGCTACATCTTGGAATTCATCTTTGCGGTTGATAATCCGATTGCGGTTATATTAATAATATCAGTCATGATCTTCATTGCTGCGATCGTCGCCAGAAACAGAATCAGTAAAAAAATCAAGGGATTATTACAAATAGTCTGGATGGCTTTGATTGTCAGTACTTCTTTTGTGGTCACTTATAGTATTGTGTTTATCATCCAGCCTGATAACTGGTACAATCCACAATATTTAATCCCTTTAGTGGGTATGGTATTAGGTAACACCCTTAGTGGTGCATCTCTTTCAGGTGAAAGATTAGCAACGATGATCAAAAATAATCGTCTGGAAATTGAAACTCATTTATGTTTAGGGGCAACAGGTAAACAAGCTATTGCTCAATATCGCCGAGAAGCCATTAAAATAGGCTTAGTTCCGATTCTAAATACGATGATGGTAGTGGGAATGGTAAGTCTTCCGGGAATGTTTACAGGACAGGTTTTAGCGGGCAATGAACCTTTGTCTGCAGCTTCTTATCAGATTTTAATTTTATTTATGATTGCTTTGGCAAATTTAATTACAACTTTGATTATTACTCAAGGGGTGTATCGTCAATTTTTCAATGACCAAGAACAGTTAATAATTAAAAGTTAATATAGCAATTCTTGTATAAATGAGGTACAAACAGCTTGGATTAAATCCTCCAATTTTGGATACCTACAAATCCCAACCAAACCTCATAACGGTGAGAAACACTATGGTTAAATCTTGATAACATTATCAATTATTAATTATTCCCAATTTTTGTGGCAAATAATCTTTAATAGCTTCAACAGTAAGGGGTTTAGCAAACAGATAACCCTGAGCATATTGACAATCTAAGGCTTGCAATTGTTGGACTTGTGCGGCGGTTTCTACTCCTTCTGCGATCGCATCCATACCAAGATTATGAGCAAGACTAACAATGGTTTTAACAATCTCAAAACTTTGTGTTTCAGAATTAATACCATTAATAAAAGAGCGATCTATTTTAAGATTATCAATAGGTAAATCACGTAAATAACTTAAACAAGAATAACCAGTACCAAAATCATCGATACTCAATTTTATTCGTCTTTTTCTAATGTCAGTTAGAATGTCGTTGGTACTTTTCTCCGAATTGATCAAAACTCGTTCCGTAATTTCTAATCTAATACAACTAGGGTTTAAGCCTGTTTGCAAAAGTAATTCGTCTAGTCTTTCAATAAATTTTGGTTGTTGTAGTTGCTGACTAGCAACATTAATATTCATTTTCAAATTACCTATTTTGGGATTGTCGGGATAATTTGGCGATGGCAATTAGTAATTGATCTCCAACTAAATGACCTAAACTATCATTAACTATCTTAAAGCGATCGAGATCAATAAATAAAACAGCAAATAAATAATCTCCCTTGCGTTTAGTATGTTGAAGTAGAAAATCAATTCTTTCCATCAACAAATTACGATTGGGCAAACCCGTCAAATTGTCGTGAAGTGAATCATGAAGTAATTGTTGTTGAATATTTTTACGTACATCTATTTCCCGTTTAAGTTCTTTGTTGATAGTTTCAAGTTGAATAGTACGTTCCTTCACTTTTTGTTCTAGTATTTCATTAAGTTGAGAAAGTTCTTTTTTAACTGACTGAAGGGCTAAATGATTTTTTACTCTTACTAAAACTTCTTCTATTTGAAAAGGTTTGGTAATGTAATCAACACCACCAATTTCAAAAGCTTTAACTTTATCTTTAATATCATCTAAAGCACTCAGAAAAATTATCGGAATATCTTTGGTATTTAAATCTTTTTTTAATTTTTGACAAACTTCGTAACCATTCATTATTGGCATTTTAATATCTAATAAAATGAGATCAGGGGCAATCATTGTGACGGTCTTTAAAGCTGACATACCATTTTTAGCACAGTGAATTTTATAACCTGATTTGCTGAGAGTTTTAGATAAAATTCTTAAATTATCTGTGACATCATCAACCAGTAAAATTTTGTGAGTATTATTCGTATTTACATTCATAAATCATTAATAATTACTAGTTATTGATTGTCAATTTTTCTGATTTCATTCACCGTTTTTTGAACCGAATCAACTATTTCTTCAAAGTCAAAATTATCAACTTTGGTCTGGAGTAACTGACTTAAACTATTATATTCCTGAGGAATTTGTTTGAGTAATTCAACGATTGATTCTGCATCCAATTGTAAAGCAAGTTGCTCTAGCTTCGTCAACCATTCATAAGGCATTGCTTGTAAATAAGCAGATTCTGATAAAAAATTAGATCTTGTGATATTTTGAACTAAGGAATGAGGATTTAATTATTTAGCCAACTTAGACAAGTTTTGGTCGGACTAAATAATTCCATTGAGGTAGATATTCATCAAAAACAAGATTGATTTTTTCTTTCCAGTCAGTGGCTACTTTTCTTCCTGTTTTATACACTTTATCAACTATTCGAGAAAAAACTTTTAATCCCGAACTTGTTTTTGCTTTTGCCATTAAGTTTTTCACTGTTTGATAACTATCAAAAATTACCCCCGTACAAGCACGAGTAATATGGGGAAATAAGCGGTGTTCAATGGGATTATATTTTGAGGTGTAAGGAGGATAATGGGCTACTCTGATTTCGACTTTTAATTGACTCGATAGTTTGCTCAGTTCTTGTTTAAATAGGTGGGAACGAGAACTATTACTGCCTCCACCGTCACACAACAGTAAAATCGAATCAGCCAACGGATAAAGTTTGCAACCGTAATTAATCCACCACTGACCAATACAATCACAGGCAAACTCACTCGTATCGTCAGAATTACCCAGATTCATGTATCCGAGATTGTGTTTGAGATCATATAGACCATGAGGTATTACTTTCCCTGTTGCTAGAGAAGACCAATCATGGTCATAGACTTCTATTGGCTGTTGATTTCTGGTTTTTCCCTCTCGGTACAACTTTCCTAATTTTTCTTTTTTTTTGTGTCCATACTGATAATTGGATTTTGTTGGTTTTGATAAGATTTAATCAAACCATTAATTTTTTCAAATTGTTCATTTCGGTGAGGATTGTTACCTGTGGCTTTTGTCTTGACTGCTTTGCGGCGACAAAAATTATGATTTGATAATAATTGGTCGATGACTGTAACACTAACTTTTATTTGTTCTTCTTCAAACAGTAAATCAGCTATTTGTTGACGAGTCAAATCAAATGTGTCCATCTAATTGATTCATTCATCGGTGAACCAGCTATGTGTCTATCGATAACTCTTAAAAATGCTTCATTAATGCCATCAATTGTTTCGATGGACTTTTTTCTTCCTGCTCCCTTGTTTCTAATACGTTGTTCATTGATCAAATCAAGGGATTCAAGCTCAATTAACCCTTTGTTTACGGTTTCTCGTCGACATCCTAATAATCGGGCAATATAACTAATACCCCCATACCCCAATTTTTCTGCTTCCAATGCCGCATAACGCCTTCGTTGTTTTTCTGATAGAGTGTGATAGTATCTAATCATTTTTTCCTCTATTTTGAGATCATAAGGTTTTATTGGCTTCATAATCATTAACTTTCGAGCAACATCATATTAGTTAGTTTTTTTGCCACTAGTTTTTTTGCCACTATACTATAGTGCCTTTTTATCAATTTGACTATTTTATTTAATTCTCATTCCTTATAGTCATCTTTGCCTTTTGTTAACCCATAAGCTTGAACAAAAAGATTAAGAAAGTAATTAAGGCAATCGGAGATGATTTTTAGTCACAGATACAAGGTGGGTTTTTTTGTCCAGAATCGAAAAATGATCTAATAAAACATTTTTTGATCACTTTTTTGACATCTGTGACTGTATTTTTAACTTCTTCTGCTAAATCTTCGGCAAAATCATCTATTTTATTTCGTTCTTGAAATGCTAATTTGTTTAAGTCTTTTTCCCATAGTTTCACAATATCAGGATGAGGATTTTCGATGATTTCTTCTTTTTCTACTATCCTCTTTTCTAAGCTACCATCACTGTTAATAAGTAATTCACCTGTAATTATTTTTGTTATTAAATCAGCAGATGATAATCCTATTTCTAAAGATTTATTTTCAATTTCTTTGATTACTTGAATTGGTAATTTTATTGTACCTTTTTTTCTAATTTGATCACCAAATACAATTCTTTCAATTCGATTGGCTGTGATTTGATGAGGTTTATATTTATTTAATACAGCTTGCCATTTTTTAATTAATTCTTCTGAATTTAATTTGATTAAAATCCTAGCTTGAGTTTCATTTTGGGGAATAATATTAAAGCCATATTTAACTAGCTTAATTGCAACTTGTGCTGATTGTATTACTTGATTTGCTCTCCAGACTCTGTAATATATTTCTTTCTCACAATAGCTTTTAAAGTTTTGATGTTTTTTTTTATATAGTTTATAATATTTTGCTTGATACAGTAAAATACCAAGTTTGATATAGTTTAAACGGGAATATTTAATATTTTCAGTAATTGGATCTAGCTGTTGATATTTTCCTTCTTCTATACAATCATAACATTCTTCTAAAATTGATTTGTATGGTTCATCAATACTTTCCCAAAATAGTTCATTTTTATTTTCTTCTCCATTAGTATAAAGAAGAGCGATCGCAGAATTGTGATTAATATTAATCACATTATTTGTCTTTTTAATCATCTCATTTGTGTTAGCTCATTTTTTATACTTTCCCCTAGGGTTTTTTATTATACATCTTTTGTTTCAATTATTTCTACTATTTTAAAAAACCTTTTTTGAGTACATTTTTTCTTCCCCTATATCTGGTGTATCTAAATTTTAAGCACGCTAAAGAATTATATTTTAAATATTAAATAACATATATAATCTCTTATTAAGACATAATAAATAAAAATATTATCTAATAGTTAAAATGTCACATTAATTGTTATAGAAATAGTTTAGTAGAGAATTTAAAATGGAATTAACGATCGAATTAAACGCTATATTGGCAAAAATTGAGAGTAACTATGACTATTGTGAAGACCTTCAATCCATTGTCAATTACCAATTCAACATTACTTTTATCCCTCAAAATAAAATGGATGCTCTACTACTGCCTCATCAATTAATTAATAAATATTTAAGTTTGTTTGCCAATCAAAAAGTTAATATCAAAATGAGAATGATACTCTCATGTAGAAATAATTAAGAAAAAGATGAAAGTAAAAGCTGCTGTTGCCTTAGAATCAGGAAAGCCTTTGATGATCGAAACCGTTGATTTACAAGCTCCTCAAGCTGGAGAAGTATTAGTCGATATAAAAGCTACAGGAGTTTGTCATACTGATGCTTATACTTTATCAGGAGCAGATCCAGAAGGACTCTTTCCGAGTATATTAGGTCATGAAGGAGCAGGAGTGGTGGTAGAAGTAGGAGAAGGAGTCAAAAGTCTTAAAGTCGGCGATCACGTGATACCATTATACGTACCAGAATGTCGAGAGTGTGAATATTGTCTCAGTTTGAAAACCAATCTTTGTCAGGCGATTCGACTTACCCAAGGAAGAGGTTTGATGCCTAATGGAAGCAGTCGTTTTTCCCTTGATGGTAAACCGCTTTTTCACTATATGGGAACATCCACCTTTGCTAACTATACGGTAGTACCAGAAATTTCTTTAGCTAAAATTCGTCCTGATGCACCTTTTGAAAAAGTTTGTTATATCGGTTGTGGAGTAACCACTGGTGTTGGTGCAGTTATTAATACTGCCAAGGTGGAAGCAGGTGCTAATGTGATTGTTTTTGGCTTAGGTGGTATTGGTCTAAATGTTATTCAAGCCGCTCGTATGGTAGGGGCAAATATGATTATTGGTGTTGATCTTAATCCTAGCAAAAAAGCGATCGCTCAAAAATTTGGCATGACTCATTTTGTCAATCCCCAAGAAGTAGAAGGAGATTTGGTACCCTATTTAGTCGACTTAACTAAAGGTGGTGCAGATTATACTTTTGAATGTATTGGTAATACTCAAGTAATGCGTCAAGCCCTTGAATCTTGTCATAAGGGTTGGGGTGTTTCTGTTATTATCGGCGTAGCAGGGGCTGGACAAGAAATTAGTACCCGTCCATTTCAATTAGTTACAGGTAGAGTTTGGAAAGGTACGGCTTTTGGTGGTGCGAGAGGACGTACTGATGTACCCAAAATTGTTGATTGGTATATGGATGGGAAAATTAATATCGATGATTTAATTACCCATGTAATGCCTTTGGAGCAAATTAATCATGCTTTTGATTTAATGCATGAAGGAGAGTCTATCCGCAGTGTAATTACTTTTTAATTGAAAATTGTCCACGAAGAGTAATGGTGTTTTCTTGATGAATGAAAAGTTTTGTATCCTCATTTGGGATAAATTTATCAGTAATCAAAAAAGTTTATTCGGTAACATCAGTTACTAATATATTCGATAATTTGTTGATGTATTTCTTCCTTATTTTTTGTGGCATCAACTTTCAAATAAGGATGTTGATATTCGTCAATTATTTTGAGAAAATTATTTCTAACTTTGACTAACTTTTCTTTTGTTTCATATATTTCTTTAATAGATCTATCTTTAATTCTTTCTAAGGCAATATCTACAGGAAGATCAAAATAAATTAAAAAATCTGGTGGTGGAAACTGTCGATTTAATAAACTGACAAATTCATATTCTGATTCATTTTTAGCATTATAAGCTAAAGACGAAAAATAATATCTTGTGGTAATAACATGAGTATCATTATTAATGAATTTTTGTACTCCATCAAGATCATTATAAAGATGATAATGACGATCTGCGGCAAATAAATAAGCCATTTGTTGATCAAATAAATCTTGATTTGCAAAGTTATTTTGATTACCTAATAACTCTCTTAATAATTTTCCAATTTTACCTGAAGTTGGTTCTGGACTAAGTATCGCATTTTGTTCATTCTTGATAAAGTATTGACAAAGCAAATCTGCTTGAGTGGAAGAACCTGAACCATCTATTCCTTCAAATACAATAAAAAACTTTTTTTTTTCTATATTACTAATCATATTATATTTTATCATTTTTCCATATAAAAAAAGTTTCGGCAACAGACATCATCATACTATTAATTAGTTTATTTTTTTCTTGCCATATTTGCTTTATTTCTTTAATTAATTTGTAACTACTAGATTTTATAAAATTAAGTTTAAACAAATACTTTAAAGGTTGATTATTTTGGATCATTAAACTAATAGCTGTAAAAATTTCTTCTGCTATACCCAATGAATGAAAACCAATAATATAATTATTTCGATCGAGAATTATTTTTAAATAATAAATATCATTATGATCATAATCGAATAACAGCGATCGTCGCAAGGGAAATAAACTAATAATCTTAATGGTATTTCCCCATAATAATCTCGCTTGTTTTTCGGTATAACCAATACGACAAATGCGAGGACTAGTATTTAAACAGTAAGGTATTTTACTATAGTCAATATTTGTCCAAGGTATAAATAAAGCATTTTTAACTGCTATTTGAGCTTCATGTTTACTAATATTATCAATATGATAACCCCCTAAGATATCACCACAAGCATAAAATTGAGGATTGTCAGTTTGTAGTTTAGAGTTGACTTCTATTCCTTGAGAATTAATTTTAATTCCTAATTTACTTAATCCTAAATAATCATTTATTTGATAACTATTAACATCTGTAACTATTAATCTATCACATTTTTTTTTGATTAAGCTAATATTATTTTTATCTAAATTTTGACTAAGATAAATTTTAATCCCCTGAGCTTCTAAATATAATTGCAATTGCCATGAAATATCTTCATCTTCATGGGGCATTAAATATTTATTAGATGAAAATAAACTAATATTTTTATCTAGTTGTTTTAAGCTATATGCTAAATAGATAGCAGTAATATCATTGCCAATAATTCCGATATTGTTAGGTAATTTTTCCCATTTATCATCAATAATTAATTGATCGATCGTCATATAATCAAAACTATTATCATCTTGAAAAATATTTGTTTTATCAAAACTTAATAAGTACTTAGGTGCAATTAAAGTATCATTATCAGTTTTTATTTTTACTTTTTTCTGATTAATAAAATTAATATTAGCAGTGATTATATCTACTCCCATTTTCTCTAATTGAGGAATTTTTTCTGACTTTCAGAAAAATTGTTGTTCTTCAATAAATTCTTGATACTTAATCAAATAATTCCTTTCCAGATAAATATTTTTATAACTATTAATAACTGATGATAAATAATTTTGTTTCGAGCTAATTAATCCCACTTTTGCACCTAAAGACGTAGCATACTCAGCAGTTAAAAAACTTTGATTAGAATTTCCAATAATGATTAAATCATATACTTGATCCATTATTTTTAGTAATTATATGTATATATAAAAAGTTAGAAAAGAGTGGAAATAATGGGATTATATTTATTAGTATATAGCATTTGAGCAAAGCAAATAGGGATACAAGCTTCTTCGAAAATAAAGCATGGTTACGTCTTTACACTGCACAGATAATTCTCAATTCTAATTTTTGATGCAACTACAAATTAATCCCCAATACTTGAGTATAAGCCCCTTTGGCCTGAGTTACCCCGATTGTTCTTTGTGAAGCTTCAATCATTGGTCTTCTTAAACTAACCACGATAAATTGAGCTTGTTGGGCTTGTTGTTGAATCATTTTTGATAGTTTTTCCACATTGGCACCATCTAAAAACATATCCACTTCATCAAAAGCATAAAAAGGAGAAGGACGGTATCTTTGTAAGGCAAAAATAAAACTTAAAGCCGTTAAAGATTTTTCTCCTCCAGACATGGAACTTAATCTTTGTACCGCCTTACCCTTAGGATGGGCAACCAAAGTTAAACCACCATTAAAAGGATTAGTAGGATCGTCTAATTTTAAATATCCATCTCCATCAGATAAAGTCGCAAAAATAGTTTTAAAATTCTCATTAACTGCATCAAAAGACTCTTTAAATGCTCTAAATCTTAAAGTAGTAAAATTCTCAACTCTTAATAATAATTCTGTCCTTTCTCCTTCTAAAGTACCTAATTTATCGGATAATTCTGTTAATCGTTCTTGATTTTTTTCATATTGTTCTAACGCTAACATATTGACTGGTTCTAAAGCTTCTAATTTTTTCTCGATTCGTTTCATTTCTTTATTTATTTTATCTAGCTTTTCTAACAAAATTTCTGTGGTAATTTTATGTTGTTCTTGTAACCAAGGAATCTCGGGTAAAGGTTCAGGTAATTCTTCTTTAATCTCATTAGTATTTGCTTCTATCTCCTGCAATTTAGTTTGTAATTCTTGATGTTGTAAAACTAATTTCTCTAACTTCCACTGTATTTTCTGATCATCGCTTTCCAAATTTTTGACTTCTAATTCTGTCTTATCTCTTTCTCCTTTAATACCTTCAAGTTTTTTGGCTAATTGTTGAAAGATAATTTCATGTTCGGTAATTCTTTCTTTAATTGTTTTTAATTCTTTGGCAATATCAATACCTTCTTGTTTTAACTCATTTATTTCTTGGAGAATATTTTGGATACTTTCTTCTTTTTGCTTAATATTATTAGCGAAGTCTTTGTGTTGATTCACTAATATTTGTAAGTCTTCTTTTTGTTGATTTAATCTCGATTGTTTTTCCTCTAATACGGCTTCTTTATCGTTAATAATTTTTTGTAATTTCTGCCATTCTTCGTTATCATAAGTTTCTTCTAATTTTTTAAGTTCTAGTTGAGTTATTTCTAATTCATTTCTTAATAAAGGGATGTTTTCCGTTAATTGAGTTAATTCTTGTGTATCTTTAACCAATTGTTCATAATGTTGGGCATTGCTCTTAACTATCTTTTCTTTTTCTCTCTCCAAACGAGATATTTCTCCTTGATATTGTTCAAGAATTAACAGTGTTTTTTGTCTTGTTTGTCTTTGATTACTTAAGTCTTCTGCCCATATCTTTGTTTGTTCCTTCTTTTGTGATATTTTTAAATTAAGCTGGGGTATTATATTTTCAATTTCCGTAATTCGATCGCGTAATTCTATAAATTCTGATGATTCACTGTTAGACACACGACCAAAGCTTAAAGAAGAACGTCGAGAAATACTACCTCCTGTCATCGCGCCACTGGCTTCTAACAACTCTCCTTCGATGGTCACCATACGATATTTGCCGATAAAGTTTCGAGCAGAGCCTAAATCTTCAAAGACAACAGTATTACCAAAAACATAGGCAAAGATAGACTTATACTGAGGCTCAAAATCGACTAAATTAATCGCCCAATCAATGACACCTCTGATGGTCATAATATTGGTATTGGTTTCTAGACGGGGAGATTTGATTTTATTCAGAGGTAAAAAAGTGGCTCTTCCTCCTCGCTCTTGTTTGAGTAATTTAATTGCCATCGAAGCAATACTATCGTCTTCCACTACGATGAAACCTAAACGACTTCCTGCGGCGGTTTCTAATGCTCTTTGGTAACGAGATTCCACTTCCCCTAATTGAGCAACTAAACCGCATACTCCTGGTAAATCAGAGTTGAGGATTATTTGACTAGCATAAGTACCTTGAGCTTCTTGTTGTGCTTGTTTCGTCGCCTCTAATTTATCGAGTTTTCTTTGTTTATCTCTTTGCTCTAGCTGTAAACGATTAATTGTCTCTTGATTTAAGACAATATCACTTTCAACTTTGGCTAACTTTTCAGCAATATTTTGAATCTCTGATTCAGATTGGTTAATTTCGGTGGAGAGTTCGGTAATTTGTGCTTTTTTATTAGTTAATTCTCCATCAAATTCGGCTAACTGTTCATTTTCGACTTTAATTGTTGACTGTAATTGTTGACATCTTTGGGTTAATAAAGCTTCTTTAGTTAACTGAGGATTTAATTCTTTTTGAACGTTACTAATTATTTGATTTAATTGGGTTTGTTTTGTTACCCATACTTGAGATTTAGAAGCAATTTTTTGAGCTTCTTGTTTATTAACTAATAAGTCATCTTTAACTAGATTAAAATCATTTTCTAATTCAGGAATAATAACTTTTTGAAAATGTTCAATCTCTGTTGATAGTTGGTCAATATTCCTTTGACTTTGATTTATATCCTCTTTCGCTCTGTTTTGCTTTGTTCCTAGTTCCTCTTGTATTTTAACTAATTCTTCTTGTCTTTTTTCTAACTGTTGTCTTCTCGCTTTTTCCGTCGCTAACTTAGATGCGATCGCTATTTTTTCCTCTTCACCTAAAGCTTGAATTTCAATATTTAGTTTACCTAAATTATTTTGAGCAACTAATAATTTATTGTGAATATTTTGCTGATCATTAACTGCTTTTTCCTGCTGATTATTAATGTTAATCAACTGTTGTTTAATCTCTTCCTCTTGCTGTTGTAAATAACGCCAATTAATAACAACTTGCCATTGTTTTTTCTCCTGCATTTGAGCTTTTAAAACTTGATATTTAGCCGCTTTCTCTGAATCTTCTTTTAACTTGGCACTATTTTCGACTAATTCTTGTTGGATAATATGACATTTCTCTTCCCTTTCCTTAACATCATCTAAAGTACTTCTAGTTTGCTCAATTTTTCGATCGAATTCTGCCACCCCAGCCAACTCATCAATTATTTCTCTTCTTTCACGGGCATTCATAGAAATAATGCGAGTGACATCCCCTTGCAAAACGACATTATAACCTTCAGGATAAATTCTTAACCGTTGTAAATACTCATGTAGTTGCGAAGCAGTAGAAGGCTCATCATTAATATAAAAAGTAGAAGAATAACTCCCTCCTTTGGTGACTCGCAAACGTCGAGTTATTTTCAACTCCGACATGGACTTTAAAAGATTATTTTCTTGTTTCTCATTACTACTAACTTCTTGACTAAGTTCCGAATCATTCTCTAACTTATCTAAATCACCTAAATCAAAAGTAACAGAGACGATCGTCTCCAATGCTTTACCATTACTTTGATGGCTATTATTAATTAAATCAGGCAATCTATCCGCTCTCATCCCCTTTGAACTAGCTAACCCTAAGCAAAACAACAAAGCATCTAAAATATTTGATTTCCCCGAACCATTAGGGCCAGAAATTACTGTAAACCCGTCAAGAAAAGGTACAGAATTGCTACCACCAAAAGATTTGAAGCGAGATAACTCTACCCGTTTAACATAAACCATAGATAATTTTTTGCGATGAACAATTGACAACTGACAATTGACAGTTAACCTCTACCTCAAATGAGAAGTAAAAAAACATAATCGAACAATTCTCCTCTGGAAATAAAAGGATTATATTGCTATATTTCTTCGGTCACAAAGTTACCGCAAAATGGTAATTTTTGCAATTAAAAACGATACAGTCAAAAAAAAGCTAAATATTAACAACTAACTTTTTCTGTTTTTAGTTTGATTACAGAAATAATATATAAGAATTGTTTAATTTGGTGAAGAACTTTTCCATTGATGATATACAAGTTTTGACTCTTAGAGATAACTGATTTTAATATGTTGGATTTTATTCAAAAGTCGATCTATAAAGATAAATTCATATTCTTTAATACCTTGTCATCAAAAAGTTATAAAGATTATTAATTGAGAATTGATCTATCCAAAAATTCTTATTAAAAGATTAATTTATCAGTAAAAATTATAAAATTTGGACTTCTCAATATACATCTTTTTTGAGGAAAACTTAATATTTTAATTGCCATTTGACTCATGAAAAAGTAAATATTCAGAAAAGTAAAATTATGTAACAAAGAATTAAGATACTAGGGAAATTACTAATTTGGGAAAAACAAACATGGTATTTTCATTTTAGACTTGATCTATAAAATAGTAATCTAAAAGAAAATATTTCAAGTTAACTACAAAATCAGTCAAAAAATCAAATAATAAGATAAATAATGGCAAGTTTAACAAGTCCATTCGTTAACGACCCTATTGAGCTGCGTAAAAATTTTTCCGAAGATGATTTACAATTAGTCATCTCCGCAGTTTATAAGCAAGTATTAGGTAATATTGGCTTAATGGAAAGTCAGCGTTTAACCAGTGCAGAATCTCTATTAAGAAACGGAGACATTTCCGTACGTAATTTTGTCAGAATGGTTGCTCAATCTGAATTATATCAGTCTAAATTTTTTAGCTCTAGTTCTCCTTATCGCTTTATTGAATTAAATTGTAAGCATTTATTAGGAAGAGCACCTGAAGACCAAGCTGAAATTTCTTCCCATGTTCAAACTTATAATGGAGAGGGATATGTAGTTGAAATCAATTCTTATATTGATAGTGAAGAATACAACAACAATTTTGGCGAAAATACTGTACCTTATCCTCGTAGTGTCAGCAGTCAAACAGGCATTAAAAACATTGTTTTTAACCGTACTGTTTCCTTGTTAGGAGGTCGTGCTACTAGTGATAATAGTGGTCAAGCACAACTTACTTCTAGTATTGGTTCTAATATTTCTCAAAAAATCAAATTGGCATCTTCTGGTGTGAACAAAGGTTATGCTAACACAAGTAAAAAATTTTGTATCGTTGTTAGTAAATCTGGTAAAACTCCAGTTAATAAACTAAGTAATGCTTCTTACGTTGTAAGTTATAGCAGCTTGTCAAAAAATATCCAAAATATTCAGAAAAAAGGTGGTACGATCGTCAGTATATCTGAAGTGTAACCACCATATATCGTTAAAAATTGAATATATAAACTTAGACTATTAAATCACATCGGATATCATAAAAAAAACAAAGATGATACCTTCGAGTTAGACGACTCGGTTTTCCTATGGGAGACTTGCTATTTATAAATTACCAGTACTGTTTTAAAATTGTCTTAACATATAGATAAATTAACTAGTATGAGATTTTGATGCAAGTCTCTAAGTCTAAGTTTTAAAAAAAATAATCATTTATATCCATATAAAAGAAAATTATTAACTTTTCATTTTCCGCAGAATAACTAATTCGTAATATTGCCCATATAAATGTTACCTCCCGTAGCGAATAAAAAGATACAGGCATGGATTCGTACTCGTCATCTAGTTTGTTCAGAAAATGTTTTAGTTTTTGAAACTTTTGATGCTCCTACTCTGGATAAATTTGAAGAATGTATTAGTAGTTTAGGTGGTGAACTAATTTCTGTAGAACCTTTAAAAAAAGTTTGGCGTGGTAATCATCGGCAAGTAATTCTTTATCAAGCAAAAGCTATTTTAAATTCTTCGAATCACCCCATCAAACAATATTGGTATGAAAAGGGTAGTTTTTATACTCGTTTTGATGAGCGTTGTTAAATCTAAATCAACTATTTTTAACAAAAAATCAACAATCATAAATCAAAAATAATGTTAACTCAAATATTGAATTCTAAGCAAAATATTTCTTATTTTCCAACCAACAGTTCCACTGATGAAGTAGAAATAACCATTAAAGCTGTTTATAAACAAGTTTTAGGTAATGCTCATGTCATGGAAAGTGAAAGACTCATTTCTCTGGAGTCTAAACTAAAAAATGGAGAATTTACTGTTAGAGAATTTGTGAGACAACTTGCCAAATCAGAACTTTATCGTCGTTTATTTTTTGACAATTGTCCTCGTTACCGTTCTATTGAATTAAATTTTAAACATTTATTAGGACGTGCCCCCTCCGATTATACCGAGACTTTTGATCATAGCCAAATACTTGATCGAGAAGGATTTTTTGCAGATATAGATGCATATATTGATAGTGATGAATATCAATCTATCTTTGGTGAAAATATTGTTCCTTATACTCGTGGTTATACTACACAAACAGGACAAAAACTACTTGGTTTTGTCAATATGTCTAAACTATCAACAAGCCATAGTACTAGTGACAAAGCAGGAGAAACAGGAAATTCATCTAGAGTTCAAAAATTCTTAATGTACAATAACCCAACAGGTACAGCAAGATCAACGGATGTTCAAACATTATTAAATGAAGTTTTCAAACCCAAACCAAAAGAAATTCCTGTTGTTGTTTCTCCTGCTTGGCAACCAACAAATAATCAAGCACAAAAACAAGAATCAATTCAATCATTGGAAAAACGATTTAGAGAATTACAAACACTAGCCTCCATTGGCAGTGGAATATTAGGCAATTGGTCAACTAATCAAACTTCCACAGGCGATTTGAATACTAGTGCTTACAAAAGACCTCAAAATGATGAGCAAATTATTGCCTCTCTTAAAAGCCAAATAGCTGACTTAGAAAGAATTGCTGCTTTTGCTGAAACACAAATTAATAAATGGCGTAGTAAAACCTTTTAACCAAGGTAATGAAATAGGTTTAACTCTATGATTAACAATTACAATATTGACTGTTACGAATGATTACTTTGTCTAGTCAAAAATACTCGTTGCATATTATTGTAGTTTAGGATAATCACAATTATAAAAAATACTAATTGACAATTTAATCATTGTCTATCATTAATTAAAAAAAAATGTCTCTTCCTCTGTTTAATTATTCTTATTCAAGTCAGAATCAACGAGTTAACAGTTATGAAGTCGGTTCAGAAGAAACACCCATCATTTATAACTTAGATAACGTAATTGATAATACAGATTTTGATAATTTAATTCGCTCAGCTTATGTGCAAATTTTTAATGAACAACAGTTAATAAAAAGTAACCGTCAAACCTTTTTAGAATCTCAATTAAAAGATAGACAAATTACTGTTAAAGATTTTATTCGTGGTTTGCTTCTTTCTGACTCTTTCCGCAGACGTAATTATGAAGTTAATAATAATTATCGGTTTGTGGAAATGTGCATTCAACGTGTTCTTGGACGTGAGGTTTATGATGAACAGGAAAAATTAGCTTGGTCTGTAGTTATTGCCACTAAGGGATTAACAGCATTTGTTGATTCTTTACTAAATAGTGAAGAATACTTTGATCATTTTGGTCTTGACACAGTTCCTCATCAAAGAAGAAGAATCTTGCTAGGGCGTGAAGTCGGTGAATTGCCCTTTGCCAGAATGCCTCGTTATGGAAAAGATCATCTTTCTCAATTAAAAGCAATGGGATATTTTCCAAAAGTGTGGCAACCTTATTATCCACCTCAATTTGCTCGCACCATAGGTAAATTTATTACTATTGGTGGAGCAGCAATTATAGGAATTGGGGTAGTTGCAGTCGCATTATCAGCTTGGGGAATTATTTCGTTATAATCGACTTTTTCCAAAATAGCTCAATAACATTAAAAAAGAGGTCGGGATATTTATCCTTACCTCTTTTGTTCATTAAAGTTGGAGTATTTATGGAGCAAAAACACAATATCTGAGACTTGCTCTTATAACCTTTAAGATTAAGGAATGCCAACATCCAGATAATAGTTAATTTTTTCTTCTACTGCGTTTTGGTTTTGTCGATTTGGAACTGCTCGTTCGTTTAGGTGTCGTTGATTTTGAGACTTGTTTGACAGGAGCTTTCGTTACAACTTCTCCTTTCGTGCTGGTTGTTTCTGATTTATGAGCGAAAACGTTAACACCAGTAATTTTCCCGCCTAAAGAAAAAATTTCTCTCATTGCCTGATTCATGCGATTATGAGGTACTTTTATTTGGTAACTACTAACTCTTTTTATACTCTGATTGCAGACTCCCGTTACGTTAATTTGAACGACACGACCATCATAATTGCTTATTATTGGTGTTTCAACAGTTCTCATTGTTGTCATATTAAAAACCTCTAAGAAATATAAATTAAATTCAAAATTTATGAGTGCATATTGAACAAAGAAAATGGCAGTTTTCAGATTAATAATATTGTTACTGATTAACTATTTCTTTGAATATCAAAATATTTTTTGTACAAAAAGCTATTAACTTCAATAATTTAATTAAAAGTTATTGGCAAGGGCTTGTTTGAACAAATTGACTCGAATATTTGTGTCGCATTATACTATGTCAGAAAACGATGAAAAGTAAAATGTTACAAATGTTATTTCTGTTACAAAATATAACTTAGTTTATGGTAATCAAAGAGAAAAAATTGAGCAATTATTTACAAATATATCATTGAGTGATCTGGTATTGTCTTCCGTTATGCGATCGTCAAAAAGTTTTAATTCTTAATAGTTAACCAAATTACAAGGGTTTTAAGAATCAATACAGATTAGGTGTATACAATAAGCATTTTAGTTCAAAGTTATGAGTTCTGTTATTATTTAACTGATTCATATAATTTAATAAATCATAATCACAATTTTTCAAGTCCTAAAAAAGATAAAAATATTTAGCCCTTATGATTAATAATTAAATTAAGTTCAAATAATATATTTACATTACTGATAATATAACTTTAAAAAAACTAAATATTTGTGTTTTTTATGGTATTAATTTTAACCAATGCCAATTTGATACGGGCTTTAATTGCTATTTCAGGATCATCATTAAATAATTCTTTTAATCTCGTTTCTATTCTCTGGTCAAAGTCAATTTTTTCGGCAGTTACCGTTAACGCTAATTGTTCTAATGCAACGATACTTGAATAACGTACCACCCATTCTCCATCTTCTGTTACCAATAAAAGGGTATCCAAAATCAGTTCTTGGGTTTCATGGACTTTTGAGGGAGGTAATTTAGACCATCTAATAAAACCTAATCCTCTGGTTGCCGCTCGACGCACACTTAAGGAAAAATCACTACTCGCTGCTTTTAATAATAAATTTAATGCTTGAGGATCACCAACTCCTGCAAATACTCGAATCGCCCAAGCCCTTGCACCATAATTATAATCATCTAAACTTTCTAAAAGACAAGGTATACTCGGCTCTCCAATGTCAATTAGACCTTCTACTGCCGCAACGGCTGCACCAGGGTTATTATATCCTAAAACTTCGATGAGAGTCGGAATAGCTTCGATCGATCGAATTTCGGCTAAGGCTTCTACGGCATCTAATAACTTATCTGCTGAATCAGCTAAATTGACTGCTTCAATTAATTTTTCGTGATTTGGAAGATAATTTTGATTCATACCTTTGTTGCTAAATTATAATAAAGTATCCATCAAGTCCATTAGTTGGTGACTCGTAGAAGAAACAGTTATATCAGATTGAGAATCTTGATTGACTTGGTATTCTAGTAAACCTTTTAAGGATATTAACTTGAGGCTATTTTCAGCTAAAGTTTCTGCGATCGCATTTCCACCTTTTACATATCCAATCGCGCCTAAATCCATTAAAGCAGAACGACGTAATTGTAGCCCATCTCCTTCTAATGCTCGAACTAAAATTTCTCCATACTCAGAATCTTGAGTCAACTGATACATCGCTCTGGCTGCTGCATATTGCACTTTAGCAAAAGAATGGTTCAAAAAGGTTTCTATGAAAGGTATTGCTTCGGATGCATTTAAAGTTCCTAGAGCCTCAATAATAGCCTCATAAGGTTCTCTTAAATGAGGTTTATCCTCCACAGTTTCCATTGCTAAAGATAATAATTCTCCATCTTTAACCATTAATGTAAGAAATTTCATTAAAGGAGCAATTGCTTGTTTATCCCCCAACATTTCTAAAGCTTGAGCAGCAGATTCTCTAACGTAATAGTCATCACAATCCAAACATCTAATTAAAGCAGGTACAACTTTAGTGTTTCCTAATTTGCCTAAAGCTTTAGCCGCATTACGTCTTAAAGGATAACCTCCGTCTGAAGAACGATTTTCACTATCTTCTAAGGCTTCTAGCAAAGCATCAATCGCTTTTTCTTCCGTTACTCGAAATTTACCTAACCACCATGCGGCATAATAGCGTTTGCCTAAATCTTCTTTTTGTTTTAAATTATCGACTGCTGTTTCTAAAGTTAAAACTTCCTGAGTATTAGAATCAGAAGGTTCTATTTCTTGATACATATTTTTTATAGTTAAGATATTATTACTAGTGATATTTACCCAAATATACTGTGGACTTGTCAATCAGAATTGAGAATTACCGATGCTTGAAGTCATAGGCTTGACAAAACGATTTATGTTTTGTTCGTTTTCGTCTTAAAAGACGAGGCTTGTATTCCTATTTTTTCGGTCAATATCATTTATTTGAAATCCTTATTCAATAAAATTTCAACTCAATATGAAGTTATCAATATTTTCAAGGAATATTCTTCTCTGATTTATTATCTAATATTTAGCAACAACTTTATAACGAATTTTTAAATAGCTTTCATCTATGATTATTTCAATTTGTCTTCAGGGAAATAATTTAATAACTAGTTATACAACTATCTTTTTCTTAATAAAAAATATTAAGCTAAAACAAAAGAATCTGTTGAGATGTAGAGATAGTGCGATCGCCTAATGTATATTTAAAAATGACGAAAAATATGTTTTTGAAGATGCTTAAATTCCTTATTACATAAACAATACAAGAATTATAGTTTTTACTGATACTTCTTAGTTGTTTTATCTGACTAGAGTTGTTTTAATTTTTAGCTTTTCCTAAAACCGATCTTTTTCAATTACTCTTGATTATTTTTATATTTTACATAATTTAATATTTCAAGCTCTCAATCTAAGATATGTTTATTTAGAATATTTATGTTTAAACAACATAATAAAACTTAATAAAAACTTTTTGAAAATAAACAATAAGCAAAAAAAATGGATTTAATTTTTCTAACTGCTTCAATTCCTCATACTGCACAATGGAATCCCGGTGTAGGTATTGTAATGATTCTTTGTAACATTTTAGCGATCGCTTTAGGTAAATTGACCATGGCTGAACCTTCTGCTGAACCTAAACTAAAGAGCTCAAAATTTTTTGGTGGCATGGGATTATCTGCATTGCTGGCTACAACTAGTTTAGGTCATGTAATTGGTTTTGGTGTGATTTTGGGTTTAGCGAATATAGGTATTCTTTAATCTGACTAAATTACATAAAATAATCACCATTTATTTGTAAACCCATCTATAAAAATGGTATGGGTTTATTTTTTTACAGGAAATTAGAAATTGATAGTTTAATTTATTATTAACTACGAGAATTTATCATGGATATATTACAAGTTGCTAAAAGAGTTTCAGGTTTAAAAAAAAGATATTTAACAGGCAACAAATATTTCCCTAATTTAGACTTGCAACAAGCCGATTTAGTTGGTTTGGAATTTAATGCATGTGAATTTACTCGCTCTAATTTTTGCGGTGCTAATCTTCATGGAATTAGTTTGCAACAAAGTTATTTAACCAAAGCTAATTTGAGTTCAAGCCAATTTAGAAAATGCAATTCTCAATGAAGCAAATTTACATCAGGCAAATTTAAGTGGTGCTAATTTGAAGGGGTGTTATCTTTATCAAACTAATTTATCAGAGGCTTACTATGATAAAAATACGATTTTTAATGATAATTTTGATCCCATTGAGCAAGGGATGATTTTGCAATCTTCATAGAGTTGTAAGCTTCTAATGAGTGAAAATAAGAAATAAGACTAATTAAAGACTGACTAAAAAGCTTATAGCTTAAGGCTTAAAGTTTAAAGCTTAACATAACAAATAAGAAAACTTTCAGATTCCAGATAATATTGTTTTCATGACCAAAAGCCATACTAGTAAAAGTTTTGGTAATTCTTAATTCTCAATTCTCAATTCTCAGTTCTGATTTTCGTCTACTCAAACTCAGGTAAAATAGAACAATAAAAATAATAAAATTATATATATAAATGAATATAGCTATGGTAGCCACACCCATTCAATCTTCAAATCATCCCTTAGCTGAATATATCCATCGTTTAGAGCAAGGTAAATCACTGTTAAAAAATACTCCTGAAAATGTGATAGAAGTGGTGGGTATTTTAAAATCCTATGGTGTGATTTTAGATAATTATTCTAATAATCTTAATTATATTGCTGAAAATCAATTTTTAGTCTTATTTCCCTTTTTTAAATACTTTAATAATAAATTGTCATGGGGAAACCTAATGAAACACTGGTGGCATGATCGTATTAATTATGAATATGCTGAATATTGTATGCGATCGATGTTATGGCATGGAGGAGGGAAACTAGACGAATATATAGATAGCGACGAATTTAATCAATTAACCAAAAAAGCCATAGACGCAAAATTAGCAGGAAATCCTTTAATGAGAGGACTAAACAAACTGTTTCCCGAATTTTTACCAGAACAAGTGAGAATGTTAGCTTATTATTCAGGATTAGGGCAATTTTGGCGAGTTATGAGTGATATGTTTCTCTCCTTAGCCGATAGATACGATCATAAAGAAATTAACTCCATTGAAGATATAGTTAAACATATTTTAGATGGTTTAGTCGCCGATGCCAGTAAACCCATTATTTATGCCATAGAAATAAAAGGGAAAAAATACGACATTATTCCTGAAAGTGTCGGATTGACATTTCTCATGGATACTGCTGTTCCTTATGTTGAAGCAATTTTTTTCCGTGGTACTCCCTTTTTAGGCACAATTTCTTACAATGCTCAAGCTAATCAAATCCCCATAGATCAAGGTTCTTTTAACTATGGTGCATTATACGCTGATCCTTTACCCGTTGGAAGTGCGGGGATTCCTCCGACTTTATTGATGCAAGATATGCGTCATTATCTTCCCGATTATCTAGATAAATTTTATCAAAACACCGTCAGAGAAGAAGACGACTTACTCGTCAAAATTTGTATGACTTTCCAAAAATCAATGTATTGTGTTACCACTGCGGCACTACAAGGATTAGCACCCTATTCTCTCACCACCGACAATCTAGAAGAACAACAAGCCAATCGCAAATATTTAGAACAATGGATGAATCGTTTTACAACTTCTCAAATTATTAACGTTAATAAATAAAATAATTGAAAACAGAGCACAGACTTAAATCTACAGAATCTTGACTCTGTTTATCATCAATAATTGACTGTCCTAACTATTTTTCTGAAATCTCAGCTTCAGTATTTTTTAACAAAGTAAAACGAACTTCATCAATAGCATGATTTAATTGATTTATTTTATCTTCCAAATTAGTTTTTGTTTCTAAAATATCCTCAGTATTATCAACTGTATATTTAATATTTTTCATCACAGAATTATCATTTTCTGTTTCGAATATCTCTTTATTTTGATTTGCAATTAAACTTCCAATTACTCCACCCACAACACCGCCAATAATAGTTCCAAGAATAAACCCACTGCCAAAATTATCTTTATTACTCATTTTAAATTAATTAATAATTATTGATTTATTATGTTTAATAATATTAAGATCATTTGCTCTGTAATTGATTTAAGTCCCAAAAATTCGATCGCCCGCATCACCCAATCCAGGAACAATAAAACCAGAATCATTAACATTTTCATCAATCATAGCAGTATAAATATATAAACCTGGATATTCCAAGCTTAATTTTTGTAAAGCTGGAGGAGCCGCCACAACAGAAATGATCCGAATAAATTCAGGATTTCCTCCTCTTTTGACTATTTCTTCTAGTGCTAGCATCATCGTGCTACCCGTCGCTAACATTGGATCTAAAACCAAAATGCGACTATCATTATTAAATTCTTTTGGTAACTTATTCAGATAGCAACTAGCTGTCAAAGTATCTTCATTTCTGACCATTCCTAAATGATAAGTCACAGCTAAAGGCAAAACAGTCTGACTTCCCTCCCATAAACCTAAACCTGCTCTTAAGATAGGAATAGTGGCGATGGTATTGCGAGGATCAATAAAAGTTGCATTAACAGAGGATAAAGGTGTTTCCAAATCTACATTAATAGTCGGTAACCATTCCCTTGTTGCTTCATAAGTAAGCCAACGTCCTAATTCAACCATCGCTGTTTTAAAAAGAGCTGAAGGAGTATTCTTATCCCTTGCAACTCCTAACCAATGTTTAATTAATGGATGAGGGGGGACATATACTTTTAACTGTAATGACATTAATTTTTTTTGATGAAGATCACTAAGGAAGATTATACAAGACAATGTGAATCACCCAAAGTTTAACTATAGCAAAGGACAAGGGGTAAAGGCCAAAGGACAAAGGTTAAAATCTCGACATAGCAATACTTTTAGAAATCATCAATATCCTAATCAACCTGTTCTCTGCTATATCCATGAATTATCGTCTTCTCAATAACTTTAACTTTAACTTTTTTATAACCTTGAGGATTTACCTGAGAACCAGAAAGTAGGAAAAGCAAAAAACACTTACTCACCAGCGAAACAAAGAAAATGAAGAGTCTTTAAACGTGATCATATTGTTGACTTTTTATCCTAATTCAATTACATCCAGTCTGTAGATTATGGATAGTTGAATTTAAGTCCAAAATCAAGATGATTTTTCTAAATAATTGACTAAAGCGTGTAAACCTAGACAGTAGCTATTTGCACCGAAACCGCTAATTTGTCCCACTGCAACAGGTGCAATATAAGAATGATGACGGAACTCTTCCCGACAGTATATATTACTTAAATGAACTTCTACTACTGGCAACCCAACCCCTGCAAGAGCATCTCTAATGGCGACACTAGTATGAGTATAAGCACCTGCATTTATTACTATTCCTTGATAATTATCAACAGCCCCGTGGATTGTATCCACCAATAAGCCCTCATGATTAGATTGAAAACAGGAAAGCCCCACTTTTAGCCTAGCGGACTCCTGTTCCAAAATCTCATTAATATTTGCCAGAGTTAAATGTCCATAAATGTCAGGTTCTCTTCGACCTAACAGATTTAAATTGGGTCCATGCAAGACTAGTATATTAAACTTAGACAATTGAGTTATTGTAAATTTTTGTAATATTTAAAGATTAATGCTGATATGTTGTGTTTTAATATCTTCTGCGGGGATTATTTTTCACTGGAACAGGAATTAATTCAGGTTCAGCTTGACCTTCAGGATTAAATAAAGTGTCGATAACTGTCTGAGCCCATTCTCTGAGTTTTTCAATGATTTTTCCGATTTCTTCCATTAATCAATATATACTCCTAATAATAGATTGATTCTATAGTAAACCATCATAACTCTTACTTTTTGTAAATGCAACTGTTTTCTTTTTTGTAGTTATAATTTTTGGATCAAATCTGATAGCAAAGGCAAAATTTGTGTTGTTTAAATGACCGAGTAATGGCTATATACTTCAATGATATTATCATTTGAAATAGTAAGTTGTTTAAAGAATTTATCTAATGATGTACGAATACACGATACAATCAAATATCATCTTATGGTAAACTTCTAACCTTCTTGTAATGAAAGGATTCGAATGAGTACGGAAATTTATATAAATCATCCTAATTTCGGTCTTCTTTATCGTTTATGTGTAATAGAAAAAGATCGAGAATTATTTACGACACTGTATGCTCAACGTCTTTTTTTTAGAGTAAATACGGAATCTAAATCAACCAATTTTGAACCTTTAACTCGCACAGAAGCTCGTCTTTTGATGGAAAATAAATTACGTAATTTACGGGGTAATGGTAATTGGGAAGATTATCAAAACGTCAATAAACTTTATGAAAATACTTTCTAATGAATGATTCAGTTATTGAAAGATTAAAGAAAATACAAGCAAATATTCCTGCTAATGTACGTTTAGTTGCTGTGAGCAAAAAAGTTTCCATTGACCTTATACAGTGTTTTTATCAGCAAGGAATACGAGACTTTGCAGAGAATAAATTGCAAGAGGCTTTAGATAAGCAAATTCAATTGAAAGATTTGACTGATATTTGTTGGCATTTTATTGGGCATTTACAAACCAATAAAGCTAAAAAAGTTGTAGAGTCTTTCGCTTGGATTCATTCTGTAGATAGTTTAAAATTAGCTCAACGTTTGGATTTTCATACAAAAAATGCTTTGGCAGAAGGCAAAATTCGTCAGTCTCCTCAAGTTTGTTTGCAAGTTAAAGTTTTAGTTGATGATAATAAGTATGGTTGGAGTGTAGAACAGTTATGGCAAGATTTATCTGAATTACAAAAATTGAATTATTTACAGATTCGCGGATTGATGGCAATTTTACCTTTAGGTTTATCGTCTCAAGAAACTCTTATGGCTTTTAAAAAAGTCACAGAGGTAGCTCACAGTATTCAAAATAAACAAGTTTTCTCTCCTGATTTTAATCAATTATCTATGGGTATGTCGGGAGATTATCCATCCGCTATTCAAGCTGGTGCGACGATGATTCGTTTAGGTAGTATTCTTTTTGCCGATTAATTTGTTTTAAATCACGCTCATCTTCAAAACAGGAGTTTTTAAACTGAAATGTTGCTGAGAAATCATTTGAAATGTCTGCTCATAAGTTTATTTTTTCTTGATTAATCCTTTTGATGGCTTTATTTCTGATTTTCAAAATGTTCAAATATGAACATTTTCTGTGAGTGAAATAAGTAGAATAGTCAGCAAAGTTTTTCTCAATATGGGAAAAGTTCAATTGTTTCAATTGAATTAGCAATCAAAAAAACTTCAATTTTCAAAATGAATAATGAAACTTGTAACTTACAATTACTTAAAGTTAATATTTTTATATTTCACATTAATTTTGTTGTTTTTGCATTAAAAACTTATTAACTTTATAGATTGTCAAAGTAATAATGATTTTTTATTATTGTTAGTATCAATTAAAACATTAATAAAAACTCATGTACTTAAAATATCGTGGCATTTATTACCAATCTAAATCATTTTCTTTATCCAATAATCAAGCCAAAATTCAAAGCAAATTAATAACACCACAATTGGAATATTTTTATTTTTCGATGATTTATCGTGGTGTTCAATATACGTGTCTTCAATGTTTAAATATATCTAAAAATCGTTTAATAATGAATTTATTATGATATTAAATATGAATATAATCCAATGTAAAGTTCGTCATTTTAATAATGAACTTCTATAAAAATAAAATATTAAGGCATATTATTAATTAAGAAAATTGAGATTTAATTCGTTCTATTTTCTTTTCAAACAAACTAAATTGGAGGATTTTTTGTATAGAACAAGGAGAGTGACAATATGAAAATTTCAGTTATTCCTCGTCCATATCCGTCTGATTTTGATTATTAGGAATAGCTAAAACGATCGCTTCTATGACTTTACCCACACTAATAATCTCTAAACCTAAGTCAGTGGGATAGGTTTGACCTTTAGGAACGATCGCACGTTTAAACCCTAATTTAGCAGCTTCCTTTAATCTTAATTCCATTTGCGACACTAACCGAACTTGACCACCTAAACCAATTTCTCCAATTAACACTGTGCGAGGATCAACTATTCTATCCCTAAAACTCGCTACCAGTGCGATCGCTATTCCCAAATCGGCAGCAGGTTCTGCTACCCCTAAACCACCAGCAGAAGCCAGATAAGCATCTAATTTGGACAGAGGAATACCCACTCGTTTTTCTAAAACTGCTAAGATTTGTTGTAATCTGTTGTAATCTACTCCTGTGGTAGAGCGTCGAGGAGAAGTGTAACTAGTGGGGCTAACTAAGGCTTGTAATTCAACGACTAAAGAACGTGTTCCTTCACAAGAAACAATGGTGGCAGTACCGGGGGCTTGTTCTTCTCGGCTACTCATAAAAATTTCTGAAGGGTTAGTAACTTCATCCAAACCATGATCTACCATCTCAAAAATACCGATTTCATGGGTTGCACCAAAACGATTTTTGACAGATCTTAATAATCGATGGGAAGCATAGCGATCGCCTTCAAAGTATAATACAGTATCGACTAAATGTTCTAAAACTCTAGGTCCTGCGATCGCACCTTCTTTGGTAACATGACCAACAATGAATAATGTAATACTATATCTTTTGGCTACCTGCATTAAAGCTGAAGTGCATTCTCTAACTTGTGAAACTGAACCTGGGGCAGAACTAAGAGTAGCAAAATGGAGAGTTTGAATACTATCGATAATCGCCACCTGAGGCTTTAAAGATTCCAATTCCCGTAAAATTTCTTCCAAATCTGTTTCCGCTAAGATATACAAATTAGGCTCAGGAGGAGATTGCTTTTCTTCGGATTTTGCTTTTTTGCTTTTTTTCGGTTTTTCTTGTGATTGCCCTACACCCAAACGAGAAGCTCTCAATTTTATTTGTTGTCCCGATTCCTCCGCAGAAACGTAGAGAATACGAGGAAGACGAAGAGCTAATTGATTTGCGGTTTGTAACAACAAAGTTGATTTACCGATACCGGGGTCACCACCAATGAGAACTAATGAACCAGGTACAATACCACCGCCTAAAACTCGATCTAATTCTTGATAGCCAGAATTGAATCTTGGTTGCTCTTGTTCGTGTATATCTGAAAATTTAACAGAAGTTCGAGGTTTGGCAGGAGTTGTATCACGATTATTATCTCTGGTATTAGATTGCCAACCACCACGACTGAAATGACCATTACCGTTATTATTACTACTATTAACGATAACTTCTTCTAAGCTACCGTAAATATCACAACTAGGGCATTTACCAAACCACTGAGAAGATTCTGAACCACAGGAGTTACAGATATAAACAGTTCTGGTTTTTGGCATAGGTTTGGTCGTCCTTATTATTTGGTGACTACCTCACAATGTTATCAAAAAATTCTTTTTTTTTGATTAAATAATGCCAATTCTAACAAATCAAAGCGAATTTCAAAGTTTCCGTGAGCAGTTATATAACCAATTTGAGCATCGAGCTGACAGTGCCATCAGGGCTTTCTCATAAAAATTGGATCCCCTTTTGGGGTAGGATAGCAGGTTGCCTCATTCACGATTACAAATCTCGCTATCCCTTACTCAGATGACATAAATGGAGACCTTACAACTTGATTCAGCTCAAACGAACCTATTGATCTGTGCCCTGAAAGAAAAGCTGCCTGATCCACGTGACAATCGTGGCAAAAGACATAACTTGGCCTTCATTATCTGCGCTGTCGTGATTGCCATCATGGCTGGACGTGCCACCACATCGAGGATTTTCCGCTTGATCCGCAATCGCATTGATTGGTTGGCTCAAATCACCGGAATTGTCGATGCCACACCGATTTCCCGAGCTCATTTACCTCGGCTGCTGGCTCAGGTGATGGCGGGTCTGCGTACCCTAGCAATGCAGGTGTTTCGCCAGGCTAAAATTCCCAATATGATGGCGGCACTAGATAATTTTTGCGACAGCAATAAGCTGTTGGGGGAATTCTTGAAAAGGGTAGGATTTTTATGAGAAAGCCCTGCTAAATCCCACAAGGCTTCTCGTTCCAAATCATTGGCTGCTGTTAAACTAATAGGGAGTATCCCACTTTTGCACTAAGCACAAATACTCAATTTAATCTGACTATTT
>JAALKG010000140.1 GCA_011088145.1 Cyanobacteria bacterium MH1_Bin12
CTGTTACTCCTGTATAGGAAGGGCGTAGTAACTCTTGCCACACCAGTTTTTGTCTCCCATCAATTATTGCTAATCCTGGTATGATAGATGTTCTTTCTTTGACTTTTAGAAAAGCCTCTGCATAACGTTTTGTTAAGCGTAAATCGCCATGCCACACGGCAAAAAGATGATGAGCAATTAAACCGATAGAAGTCACTAGAGTAAAACTAGTACCAAGCCAGAGGGTATGAGCTATACACCAAATGACTTGTCCTACCATTTGAGGGTGACGAGAAATACGAATAATACCCGATTCATAAAGGTGCACTTGTGGTTTTTGGATTGCAGCAATTTCTAATAAGTTAAAAGTGGCTGGATAGAGAAAAATAAAGGAGATAAAAGACAAAATCCAAACGGTTGTTTTGATGCCAAAAACATCTTGGACATTCCACAAAACTAAACCATCATATCGATGATTAAAGAAATAAATAATTAAAATAGTTGCTAAGGGAATGCTAACCAATGCAAATAAAACTCTATAGAATCTGGCTCCGATTTTTTCTTCTCCCCACATTCTCAAGGCGGCTAATCCACTATGAGCGATCGCAAATAATAATAATAAACCTAACATAGTAAAATGACTATAAGTCAACCATTTTGGCAGATTTATGAGTGATGGAGAGCAAAAAGCTTGAATAATTAAATTACAGTCAAAAAAAAACATTTTTTCCAAGACAAAGTGCAATATAGGGTTTATACTATGGGAATAAATATATAACAAATACTTATTTTATTGTTAAGTATTAACTTATCAATAATTGATAACTAATAATTAAAAGCTAAATTAATTGTCAATTGTCAATTGTCAATTGTCAATTGTTCCCTATTATTTATTTAATCTAGATATTATGTCAGATATACCTTTCTCCCTTGATCAACTACGGATTCTTAAAGCCATTGCTGATGAGGGTAGCTTTAAAAGAGCAGCTGATAGTCTTTTCGTTTCTCAACCTGCTATTAGCTTGCAGATACAAAATCTGGAAAGACAGTTGTCTGTCCCTTTATTTGATAGGGGTGGTAGAAAAGCACAATTAACCGAAGCAGGAAAGTTACTCCTTGCCTATGGTGAAAAGATTATCACCTTATGTCAAGAAACTTGTAGAGCGATCGAAGATTTGCAAAATTTACAAGGGGGTACATTAATTGTCGGTGCATCTCAAACGACAGGGACATATTTATTGCCTAAAATGATTGGACTTTTCCATGAAAAATATCCTTATGTTTCGGTTCAACTACAGGTACACTCTACTCGACGTACATCATGGGCAGTAGCTAATGGACAAGTAGATTTAGCGATTATTGGTGGTGAAGTGCCATCTGAATTACAAAATGTTTTGGAAATTATTCCCTATGCGGAAGATGAATTAGCTTTGATATTACCTCCGAATCATCCTCTAGCAGAGCGAGGCACTATTGTTAAAGAGGACTTATATGGGCTGAATTATATTCCTTTAGATTCACAATCTACTATTCGTAAGGTCTTAGATAAAGTTTTAGGGCGTTGTGAAATTAATACTGCTGAATTAAAAATCGGTATGGAATTAAATTCGATCGAAGCGATTAAAAATGCAGTACAATCAGGTTTAGGGGCAGCATTTGTTTCCGTTACTGCGATCGAAAAAGAATTAAAAATGGGTATTCTCCACCGTGCCCACATTGAAGGAATCAAAATTAATCGCACTCTTTCTGTAATCGTTAACTATAGTCGTTATCGTTCGAAAGCGGCAGAAGCATTTATCAAAGAAATATTACCTCATTTTTCTAGTGAAAATTATATCCCTCAATTACAAAGATTATCTGCTGAAAATAAAGAATATTTAGATAAAAACGTCGAAATAAAAGATAGTTAAGCAATTAACAATTAATTATAAAAAGTTATTAATTATTACTAATGATTGCCATTTATCCAGGTAGTTTTGACCCTATTACTTTAGGACATTTAGACTTAATAAAACGTAGTAGTATTTTATTTGAAAAAGTAATTGTTGCTGTGCTGACAAATCCTAATAAAAAACCTTTATTCAGTATTGAAAAAAGAGTTTCACAAATTAAACAATGTACTGAATCTTTGGTCAATATAGAGGTTGATAGTTTTACAGGTTTGACCGTTGAATATGCAAAACAAAAAAATGCAGGTGTGTTATTAAGAGGTTTAAGAGTTATGTCAGACTTTGAACAAGAATTACAAATGGCACATATTAATAAAACCCTTGAAAATTCGATCGAGACTGTTTTTTTAGCAACTAATACCGAATTAAGTTTTATTAGTAGTAGTGTAGTTAAAGAAATCGTCAGATTTAATGGTGTTATTGATCATCTTGTTCCTCCTAATATAGCGAAAGACATTTATTTAGCAATAAAAAATCAAGAATAATTATTGTTTATTTAATATCATGGTAATAGTAACTTAAAAGCAATATTAACGAATGGGAAAATCAAAAGATTTATCGGGAAACGGTTCATTTTTTAAGGTGTAATGCCACCATTCTTGACTATAGTTATTAAAGCCATATTTTTCCATAATAGTCTTTAAAAAAAGTCTATTTTTTTGTTGAGTTTCATTAATTTGGTTTGTTACGGTATGGGAACTAGGATCAAAAAAGTCATAGGGTGTACCCATGTCAATATTTTTGTAATAGCTTTGTTGATCAGATAAATATGTATCGTGAGATGGAGAAGAAATTGAAACGATGGTTAAGTCAAGGGTACTTCCTCTACTATGACCAGATTTATCAGCTATATACCCTTCTATAAATAAATTCTTCTTATCAACATTGGGATAAAATTCACTCTTCATTTTTTGGTCATCAAGATTCTTTGCCCATCTCACAAAATGATTAACAGCTTTCTGGGGGCGATAACAATCATAAATTTTTAAGGAGTAATATTTCTCGATTAACTCCTGTTGAACTTTTAACAATGCTTGGGCGGCACTCTTTGTTAATAAGCATTTAGGTGCTTTGTAACCATCTATTGGTTTACCGACAAAGTTATGATCATTGTAATACCTGATATCAAGCTGGATAGATGGAATAATGGTTTTTATGTCAACAAAGTTTTTATTCTGAGAATTTGCAGATTGAATATCAAGTATAAGTAAAGTCGTTGTAAAGACAATAGTGAACTTGACGATGCTTTTCATGAGCGGGTTATTTTAAACCAATAAACTGTCTAAATTATAAATGAGATGAAACCAAAAGCAATAGTGAAAAATCAAATTTAAACATAGCCATTTTGGGTTAAAAAATCGATCGAGATATCTTCTTTTCTAGGAGTATTATTATCTAAACGATGACGAATAAGCCTATCGACATACTTACCTAAAATATCACTTTCTAAATTAACCCAGTCACCAGCTTTTAATAAAGCCAAATTCGTTTCAGCGTAAGTTACAGGGATGACAGCTACTGTAAACCATGAACCATCTCGATCGCAATCAGCTATAGTTAAACTAATACCATTAACCGCAATACTGCCTTTGGAAACAATATAAGGAGCGAGATAACTGTGCCATTGGGAGATTAACTTTTGAGGTGCACAGAATTTCATCTCCCATGATTTTTGCTTATTAACCGACTCTACCAAGCAACCAATACCATCAACATGACCACTAACAAAATGTCCACCAATTTTACTGCCTACTCTTAAGGAGGTCTCTAAATTGATGCTCTTATTTTGAGTTATGTTGTTACCTAGAATCGTTCGAGTAAGGGTTTCGGGAGAAGCAGTGGCAATAAAACCACCTTTAATAATTTTTTCCACAGTCAAACAAACACCATCAACTGCCACACTATCACCAAGAGCTAAGTCTTGACAAATAATATCTTGAGCATTTTTGTCAATTTCAATGGCGAATAAATCATTACCTAATGGTTTAACTTTACCCTTGCCTTGCACTAATCCTGTAAACATAAATAGATTGTCATTTAAAAGTGTTAATTTGACTCTTTCCCCAATATCTCATTATTACTCTTTTCTTCCGAGTGCGATCGATTCCACTGGGCATAAAATAATAACAACGCTAATAATAAATAACTAACAGCAAAGCTTTGACTCTTACCCCATCCTAAATCTAATACCGTATCAGCGATCGTCCATTTAAAACTATGTAACAAACCAACCCATGATAAAACCGAAGCACTCAAAGCCCACAAAGCAGCCTTACCAAATTGTTTATCAATAATATGTACCGTCATTGCCGAGAGAATCATCGCAGAAAAAATTAATCCTTGCTCCAAAGCAAATGCTCCCGTAATGTAAGTATCACTCGCTTCAAAATTAGGAATTAAACTCTCCGGATTAAAAGGCATTTGCGGATTTCCTAAACCTCCTGCTCGCAAAGCATTTTTGGTAACCAAAGCTCCCCAACCAGCTATACCAGGTAAAATTCCCATTACCACCGCAGGAGCATGACGCATTGGTGTGCTAGTAAAACTTTGCACCACGATCACAATACCAATCCATAAGACGATCGCCATACCACTATCGATGGGTATCAAAAATGACAATAAACCTACTGTACCACTTAAACATAGCAATGACATCACCAAAGCATTTAGCCATGAATAACCGACTCTTGCTCCCATTGCCTTCCAACCGGGATGCCCAATATAAATAGTAGTAGGAAAACAAGAACCGAACATTGCCGCTACAATTGTGCCAATACCATCAACTGCTAAACAAGGAGTACAGGGATATTTATTGTTGTTGACCCTAAATTTACTTCACAAGACTGTAGTAATTGTGGTCAAAGAGTCAAAAAATCTTTGAGTACTCGCACCCATCAATGTAATTGTGGCACTGTACTTTGTCGCGACCACAATGCAGCATTGAACATTTTAAATAAAGGTACGGGCGGGCAGCCTGAAACCACTCCAGTCTATGGAGTCAACGCTTCTGGACAGATGACCCTCTGGTTGATGGATGAAAGTCTTGATGCTAAGGTCGCTGGTTGAACGAAGAACCTCTAGATTTCTTAGGAATCCCGCGTCTCCGACGCTGGGAGGATGTCAATCCGCGTTTCTTAATTTGCTCGGAAACCATTTGTTGTCTCTGTATTAAAAAATGATTTTGGTTAGATTGCATATCTATTTCAAATTGTGAATTATTTGGAGAGTACTTAGAAAAATGATGACTATTACAAATAAAAATTATCAGAATGAAAATACAAATCAAAATAGTTATAAACATTGATTCATCTCCATAACTTCGATCAAAAAAATTGTTAATTAATCGTGTCGAATTATTTTTGCCAAACAGTTTTCTGATTGACAAACTCATGCATTCCTTCCATACTCAATTCTCTACCATAACCTGATCGCTTTATACCACCAAAAGGCAAACGAGGATCAGATTTCACCATGCCATTGACAAATACTGCACCAGCTTCAATATCTCTAATGGCAATTTTGGCTTCAAATTCATTATGAGTCCAAACTGATGCACCCAAACCAAAGATAGTACTATTTGCTAATTTAATGGCTTCTTCTAAATTGCTCACTCTAAACAGTAAAGCGACAGGCCCAAAAAACTCCTCACTCATTGCAGGAGAATTAATCGGAATATCTTTCAAGATAGTCGGTGGATAAAAATTACCATTTCCAGTGATTTGGTGACCTCCAATCAAGGCTTTTGCTCCTAAAGCGATACTTTTATCTACTTGTTGAACTATATCATTGAGAATCGTGGAGGTTGCTAAAGGGCTTACATCAATGTTTTTATCTAAAGGATCACCTATTTTTAATGCTTGAAATTTTTCGACTAATAAATTTTCAAATTGATCAGCAATTTTATCTAATAAAATAAATCTTTTAGCAGCAATACAAGACTGACCATTATTTAACATTCTCGCAGTAACTGCCACATCCACTGCTTCGGTAATATTAGCAGATTCTAAGATAATAAAAGGGTCACTTCCTCCAAACTCCATAACGGTTTTTTTTAATTCATCTCCAGCAATGGTGGCAAGGTTTCTCCCTGCTCTTTCACTGCCTGTGAGTGTTTCGGCTTTACCTTTATTTTCTCTTAAAACTGTTTCCACTTGAGAAGCTGTAATTAATAAGGTTTGAAATGCTCCTTGAGCAAAACCAGCAGAATGTATGATAGACTCGATCGCGATCGCACATTGAGGCACATTAGAAGCGTGTTTAAGTAAGCCAACATTCCCTGCCATCAAAGCAGGAGCCGCAAAACGAAATACTTGCCAAAAAGGATAATTCCAAGGCATTACTGCCAATATGATTCCCAAGGGTTGATCACTGATATAACTTTTTCTGGCATTGGTTTCAATATATTTAGGCTGAAGAAAGTTTTCTACATTTTCAGCATAATAACGTCATACCAATGCACATTTATTAATTTCTTCTAATTCTTGTTT
>JAALKG010000141.1:0-742 GCA_011088145.1 Cyanobacteria bacterium MH1_Bin12
CACTACGAGGCATTGATGCTCAAACTATTGAATCAAATTATCAATATCAACGTAGTCCTCTATTAGATATAACTATCAAACCAGAGCCAAAAAAATCTGATGAAGATAATGTATTTGATGGTGTATTTGACGGACAAGAAAAGGATAATTCCCCTATTTATACCCTAGAAAAAATCAATACTAATCAAGGAGATTATAATGATTCTCGTAGTGGTTCTATAGAGTTAACTACTTTTTAAGATTTAAGACATTAAGGTATCAACAAAAAAGGGTAAGTACGATGAAGACTTACCCTTGATTATTTAAGCTATTTATTAATAATGTAACGATGAAAAATTAAGGAGCGAGGGCATTACCTCTTAATAAGCTACCAATAGTTTTGGCAGTAATTTTCATTTGTACTAATGGGTTAGCAGGAACTACAGTTTTATAGAGATAGCTGTCAAAAGTCATTTTTTGTACATCTATATCACTACACATTTCTACAAATGCTTCACGGGTAGCGTCAGTACGATAGAAGACTCTTTGTAAGATATCTAAAACGAGGTAGGTTGTACCATATTGTTTATCCCAACGTTTGAGGTAGGTTTTTAAGTCAGCTTCAGTGGGGACTGTTTGTCCGTTATTACTGGTTTCAACAATAACCTCAGCACACATTCTCGCTGATTTGGCAGCGAAGTAAATACCTTCTCCTGCAGGTTTGGTGACTGTGCTGGCGGGGGCGCCGGCCGAAGACAACCGA
>JAALKG010000141.1:752-6341 GCA_011088145.1 Cyanobacteria bacterium MH1_Bin12
TTACGGATACCAGCTTGTAAATCTTTGATAATTGCTTTATTTACTTTCATCGTACCAGTACCAACTGCGACGTGGTCGTATTTGGGGAATACCCAAGCATAAAAGTCAGGGGAAACATCATCACCAACATACATTTCGGCTAACTCTTCGTAGTAAGCCATTTTGTCTTCGGGTAATTTGATTCTTTCTTGGAATGCGATCGCATAATTATAATCACCAGCATCAATAGCTTTAGCGATACGAGAATTCGCACCATCAGCACCAATTACTAAATCTACTTTGAGAGATTTCATTTCTCCCTTGGTAGTACCATTGGAATGATCTGCATAATGGAGGGTGTAGGGTTGTTGATCGCTAGAAGGAATATCTAACTGATACACTGTACCATTAATTACTTTAGTGCCTAATTTTTCAGCACGTTCACGTAAAAAACCATCTAACACTTCACGACGGCACATACCAATGTATTCATCGTCTTTAAGAGTTTGACCAATATTAACTTCAATATTAGAAGGAGATATCATTTTCATTTTACGCCCCCGACGATCAATAATCTCAGGAGGCAATTCAAATTCATCCACCATACACAAAGGAATCGCACCACCACAAGGCTTGGCATTATCTAATTTTCTTTCAAATAAATAAGTTTCAATTCCTGCTTTGACTAATACTTCTGCCGCTGAAGAACCAGCAGGACCTTCTCCGACTACTGCCACTCTAATTGTCACTACTTTATCTCCATATAAAATTTTTGGAGAATAATTTGAGTTATAAATTGCATATGTATAGCAATTTACGATAAAACAACGATCTCAGAGCAAAAAAGGATTATTTTGCAATAGTATTTAACAAACTAGATAACATTACTTAATAATTCTAGTCTGCTGAAAAAGTCAACAATGGTGGGTTCTGTTGAGCCTTTAAGCTATAGGCTATAAGTTATTGAGAAAATGCTTTCTAACATTTTTGGGCTTTGAGTGAATTATTAATTGTCAATAGTGGATAAAATGCAGTTAGATAACCGAAAATATTTGAGTATCTATATTGTGTCAAATCACCTTAACCAGAGAGAACCAATGAGTTCTATAATCAGAGAGATAAGTGGTAGAGATTAGGAGACTGTAGCGATATATTATCGAAATACGAAAAAGAGTCGCTCGAACTCGGAAAAAAATTATCGTCGTTTAAGGAGAGAATTAATAAGTGGCAGTTTAGTACTAGTAGGCATTTTGTAAACGGGTAATTTATGGTTTTGGCGGGTAGAAAACTGGTCGTGTCTCGATGCGGCTTATATGACGATGATCACTTTATCCAGTGTTGGCTTTAGTGAAGTACATCCTCTTTCACCACGATCTCGTTTGTTTACCATTGCTTTAATAGTGACAGGTTTAATCACCATTGGTTATTTACTTAATCGCTTTACAGAAGCATTACTTCAAGGTTATTTTCAAGAGGGTCTTCGTTTAAGACAAAAAAGAAACGTGATTGATAAATTGGCAAACCATTATATAATTTGCGGTTTCGGTCGAACAGGCTCTTATGTTGCCCGTGAATTTATCGCAGAGGCTATTCCTTTCATTATCATTGATTCGGAGCTGTATAAAATAGAAAAGGCTCAACGATTAGGTTACTTAGTTGTTCAAGGAGATGCAACTTTAGATGAATATCTTTCCTTAGCTAAAATTGAAACGGCTACTTGTGTTGTGGCTGCTTTAAGTTCTGATGCTGATAATCTTTATACTGTAATGTCGGCAAAAACTCTTAATCCTAATATTAGAGCGATCGCTCGTGCTAGTACAGAAGAAGCTTTGAAAAAACTCGAAAGAGCAGGTGCTGATGCTGTTGTATCTCCTTATATTACTGGAGGAAAAAGACTAGCAGCTGCGGCATTACGTCCTCAGGTGATGGATTTTGTCGATGGTATTTTAAGTGGTGCGGAAAAATCCTTTTATTTAGAAGAATATTTATTAGCAGAGGAAACTTGTCCTTGTTTAGGGCAAACTTTGATGGAAACCGATTTACGAGCAAAATCGGGTGCATTAGTGGTTGCTATCCGTCGTTCTGATGGTACTTTAATCCCTGGTCCGACAGGTAGTAGTATGTTAGAAGCTTGGGATTCTTTAATTTGTATGGGAACAGCAGAGCAATTGAGAGTCTTAAATAGTATCTTAGGCCCGATTAATTCACCGAGAATGCCCAAAAAGAAAGGATAAGTTTGAATGTAGTCGTCCAACAATTTTGTTTTGAAGGATATAAAGTCATGTTGAATTGATAATGAATGGTCGATGGAATGTTTTCTGTGGGTATAAACTATTGATCATTTCTATATTGAAGGACTAGTAGAATGCAGAATTTAGAATAGTTTTAAAAGAATTAGTTAATTTTCAAGGGAGTTAAAAAAATTTCTACGGCACAAACTTAAACTTAAGGTAAATTAGTTAAAGAGTATTTTGGAAAAAAGTTAGCAATTGATTAAGGATTTAGGGTGGAAAAAGGAAAATTAATTGAATTTAAGGTAAATGGTAATCGACGCTTAGCAGTTTTAGAAAAACCAGAAGGAAAAAAAGATTGGATTGCGATCGATGAAAATGGCAATAATCATAAAGTTCGCCCTCAAAAAATAGATTATCAAGTAGAAACAGAAGATCCTTACAAGTATACTGACATTACTCAATTTCAAAAAGAAGTTACTCAATATCTAGATGACTCCGCCTTAGAAATAGCTTGGGAGTTGTTAGTTGAAGAAGCAACACCTGTTTCATATTCTGAATTGGCAGGATTAATATTTTCCGAAGAAACTCCCCAATTATGTTACGCATCTTATTTATTACTTTGCGAAGACAAAATATATTTTAAGAAAAAAGGAGATCTTTACGAGCCTCGCCCTGTCACTCAAGTCGAAGAAATTAAACATCAAATAGAAGTAGAAATTCAGAAAAGAGAGGAAAAAGAAAGTTTTGTCAGCAAGGTTAATCAAGCCTTACAAGGAGAGGAGATTACATGGGCAGACTCAGATTTAACTCGTATTCATTATTTAGAAAAACTAGCTCTGCAACCAGAAAAATCGAGTAAACAGGCTGAAGATATTTTGGAGTTATTGGGCAGAAAGAAAAGACCTGAGAATGCGGTGCAATTATTGATAGACTTAAAGCGATGGAGTAAACATGAAAATATATTTTTACGCCGTAGCTCCTATCCGAATGAATTTCCTCAACAGGTATCCGAAGTGGCTGAATCTCTTATTGATCAATTTTCTAGTGGTAACTTTACCGACAAAGATCATCAACGTCTTGATTTAACTAATCACAAAATTTATACTATCGATGATGAAACAACCAAAGAAATTGATGATGGTTTGAGTGTAGAAATATTATCTGACGATTCAACTCGATTATGGGTGCATATTGCTGACCCTAGTCGCTTAATCAATCCCGACGATGCTTTAGATTTAGAAGCTCGTAAACGTAGTACTAGTATGTATTTACCCACGGGAATGATTCCGATGTTTCCTCAAGAATTGGCAACAGGGCCAATGAGTTTGGTTCAAGGTCAAAAATGTCCTGCGTTGAGTTTTGGGGTTATTCTAGATGAAGATGGTATGGTTACAGACTATGAAATACATTCTACTTGGGTCAAGCCTACTTACCGTTTGACTTACAATGATGTGGATGAGATGTTAACTCTTGATATTCAAGGGGAAGAACAAATCAAAATCTTGGCAAAGGCGGCGAAGAAAAGGGAAAAATGGCGTAAAGATAATGGTTCGGTAATTATTTCCATGCCCGAAGCGATAATTAAAGTGCAAAATGAAGAGGAAGAAGATGTTTCGATCGAAATTTTGCAGATGTCTAAATCACGTTTACTCGTTGCAGAAATGATGATTTTAACAGGGGAAGTAGCAGGAAAATATTGTCAAGTGCATGGCTTACCAGTACCATGTCGTGGTCAACCAAAACCTGAGTTACCCCCTGAAGAAGAATTAAATCTTTTACCAGCAGGGCCAGTTCGTTTTGCGGCTGTGCGACGTTGTATGCCCAAAAGCGAAACAGCTTTATCTCCTGCTCGTCATGCTAGTTTAGGTTTAGATACTTATACTCAAGTAACCTCCCCGATTCGTCGTTATACTGATTTATTGGCTCATTTTCAAATTAAGGCTCACTTGAGAGGTGATGAGTTACCTTTTAAACGGGATAAGTTGCAAGAAATTCTGTTTGAGGTTATGTCTACTGCTTCAGAAGCTTCTTTTGTGGAAAGACAAACTAATCGTTATTGGAGTTTACATTATTTACTTAAAAATAGTCAGGAAATTTGGCAAGGTTTAATGCTTCGCTGGCTACGAGAAGATGATGGTTTAGCTTTTATTTTATTAGAAGATTTAGGGTTAGAGTTTGTTCATCGTTTCGATCGCAATGTAAAATTAGGAGAAATTCTCCAGTTACAGGTATATTTTTGCGATCCTCAAAGGGATGAAATTCGCTTTAAGGAAGTTGCGATTAGTAATCCAAGTTAATATTGAATTGGTTATGTCAAGCTTTAAGCCTTAAGGATAATTGACAATGCGAATTTCGGGTTATTTTTGGTATTTTTCGAGGTTAGTTTTAGCTGTTAAGCATTATTAGTAAAGGTTTAAGGTTTATTCAGTAAATCCTAATTAGCGGTGAGGTTTTTTAATTGTCAATTAATTACCCTCAGTCCGATTAACTGTGGCTAAACCAAGATATTTCACTCCTTCGGGATTAACTTCAAAACGACAAGGCAAAATATCTACACCTGCGGTTATTGCTTCAGCAAATAATTGAGCATAAGTAGGATCGTATTTTTGACCTACGTTAAAAGATAGACAGTCTGAACGGTTAATAAAATATAACATTACTTTTTTGGTTTGGGGAGGTAATGCCATTAATTCTCTGAGATGTTTTTGTCCTCTAGTTGTCTGAGTATCAGGAAATAAAGCGACTCCATTTTCGGCTAGAGTGGTATTTTTAACTTCTAGATAAATATCTGGTTGAGATTCATCTCCTGTTAAGACAAAATCAATGCGACTTTTACCGTCAACTCCAAATTTAACTTCACTTTTCACCTTATGGTATTGATTAGCTAGTTCAGATATTAATTGTTGTTCTAAGGCAAGTTTAATAATTTTATTGGGTAAGGCGGTATTGATACCAACCCAAACAGGATTAGTTTCTTCTATTTGTATTAATTCCCATGTATAAGCTAGTTTACGCTTGGGATTGTCACTTTTAGAAACCATTACTTTACTACCTGTATCGCATAATCCTAACATTGGACCTGTATTCGCACAGTGAGCAGTAATGATTTCTCCTGTATCTAATTCAATATCAGCTAAAAAACGCTTATATCTTTTAATTAAAGTACCTGATATTAACTGCGGATATTGATACAAATAAGGGTTTGTCATAAATAAATCAAAAATTCAAATAGCAAAGTTCAACGGGGCATCGGGGCAAAGTTACAAACCTCATACATTGTAGGTTTTACTAACTAAATCTGTCCTCATTAACTCGTTTGTTGATATCAGGACTTACGCAAAAGACATGATAATAGAAGGAGATTTTAATTCTTTTT
>JAALKG010000142.1 GCA_011088145.1 Cyanobacteria bacterium MH1_Bin12
TGATTCATCCCATGGGCATAGCCGTGGGTCTTCTCAAGGAACACAGATAAAAAATAAATTGATTGAGAGCAATAATAAAACTAAACAGATGAATTTCATTTTATTTATTGTATCCTTTGTCTTTTAATCATCAACAGTAGTAGATACCATTGCTGAAGCCAAAACTTCTGGATTCACAGCAAAAGGCAAGCGATGAATATCAGACTCTGGTTGACAGGTCATTTGGGCACAGTGACGTAGTTGAGAAATGGTTATATTTTCTAAACCTAAATCTTCTAAAGTGCAAGGTAAACCAATACTACGATAAAATTTGATTAGCTGTTTTCGAGAAGAATTTGCTAGTTGACTATGAGCGATCGTCTCTTCTAGTCTCAATTGTACTAAAATACCATAGGATACTTTTGCTCCATGTAGTTGGTTATGGGATTCGTTCAAATGAGTCAAAGAGTTATGTACTGCATGAGCCGCAACAGTACGACAATTAGCTCCTCCTAATCCACCACTAACTCCTGCGAGTAATACCGTAGCGTCAACGACTTCTTTCCATTCTTGACTGAGGGGATTCTCTAAAGCAATTTGTGCTTTTTGGAATAAAAGATCTCTTAAAACTCTAGCTTGTTGCACCGCTGCAATGGTTAAAGTCGCAGTAGAATTACCACTACTGACAGATGCTTCATACCATTTTGCGATCGCATCTCCTATTCCTGAAATTAAAGTATATTGAGGGGCTGTGGCAACTAAATTGTAGTCAAGAATGAGTAAATCAGGGCAATTATTCAAACTAACATCATATTGAAATGCACCTGTTGGCGAATAAATATTACTTAAAGCTGTCCATGCTGCACAAGTTGCTCCCGATGTGGGGATGGTTATGATCGGTAAATTACATTGGTGAGCTAATAGTTTCGCTGTGTCTAAAGATTTACCTCCACCAACACCAATAATAAAGTCAGCTTGATGGGATTTAACTGCTGTTTTAAGACGTTTTAATGATATTTGGGTACAATCAGGGTTATAGTTGTGATGGTCGGCTTGTAATTTATATTCTTGACAAATAGGTTTGAGGTGAGTTTCAATCAGCTTTAAAGTTTTTTCTCCTCCTACTACTAAGGGTAATTTACCAAATTTTGCGATCGCTTTACCACTTTTAGATAAGCTATTTTCTCCTTTAATAATATTCGCAGGTGCAACTTGTAAAGTGAATAACTCCTCTACTACATTGATTTTTGCTTGGGTGCTAATTTCCTTAGATGTTGCCATAGGTCAAATTAATGAATAATTAATAATTAATAATTAATAATTGAATTTATACTTGTTTCGAGGGAAGTATTTTAGTTCAAAGTTTTGAGTTCAAAGTTCTCAATCAAAGGTTGACAAAATTGATTAATACCATTTTTCACCACATAAATGACAATGGGAGTTACTAATAAAGGGGGACAGATTTTTTTCTCGAATAGATAATCGATCGCTTTTTCTATATAATTATCTTGCAAATCAGCCCGTAAACTTTGCTCACAAATAGCAACCCGACACAGTTTTGCCAAACCATCTAACCAGTCAATTCGATCAGGAGTTTGTCCACTAGCTAAAGCAAGAGAAGTTGCGGCATCTTCTAAATCTCCTTCCACATCTTCTATGACATCTAATGATTTTATAGCGTAATCATATTCTGCCAATTGATCTCGGTAATCACTAATTTCTTGTTGAGTTAACTGCATTTGTTTTGGGAATAGACGATCGAAAATATCTGTTCAATAATTATGGTAATACCTATTCTAGTATTTGACATCTTACAAACCAAGTTATAGAGTTTTTCAATTTGACCTGAATCATTGATATTTTGTTTTCGACGATCGAAAATTCGATGTTAATGATAATTAAATAGTCATAAAGTTAAGTTTTATAGCAAATAGTAATTGACCATCAACCAATGAAATATGAACAAATTTTATTTATCAAAATTATACATTCATCTTAATATCATTTTCCTTTAACAGTCAAAACCTAATATTTATCAAGATTTTAGCTCCTTGCTAATCCACAAAAAAATCACAGAAAAAGTCCTTAGCAATAATCAATTATCCATGATTAATTCCAATATCATAATATTTCCTTAACTTAGGTATTGCAGACAACCAAACCCTTAACTTAAAATAAAAATAATACGAGTTAAAGAAAAAATTAAATACATAATTAGTAACTAAATCTAAAATGAGAAGAAAGAACTAGTGGCAAAGTGCATAAATTAAATAGGGACTGGAAATTTTTATAAATATTGAAAATTAAAGCTTTTTATGACGCACCTTACCCATTCTTAAATTCTGTATTCAACCACTAGTTGCCGATTATTCAAGATAAAAATTTATGGTAGTTTCTAATATTCCTCCTTTAAAAGCATCGACAGATATTACTCCGATTAAAGCAACAGGGGCATCTGCTTTAATGGATAGTCTTCGTCTTCATGGAGTCGAGCATATCTTCGGTTATCCCGGTGGTGCAATTTTACCAATTTATGATGAATTATATCTTGCTGAACAAAGAGGTGATGTTCAACATATTCTAGTTCGTCATGAACAAGGTGCTTCTCATGCAGCTGATGGTTATGCTCGTGCAACAGGTAAAGTCGGCGTTTGTTTTGGCACTTCAGGACCCGGTGCAACGAACTTAGTAACAGGCATTGCTACAGCTCATATGGACTCTATTCCCATGGTCATTATTACGGGGCAAGTGGCTCGTGCGGCAATCGGTTCTGATGCCTTCCAAGAAACCGATATTTATGGTATTACTATACCCATAGTCAAACATTCTTATGTGGCTCGTAATGCTGAAGATATTCCCACCATTATTGCCGAAGCTTTCCATTTAGCAAGTACAGGTCGTCCTGGCCCTGTATTGGTTGATATACCCAAGGATGTTGGTTTAGAAGAATTTGATTATATACCTGTTCAACCAGGAAATGTTAAATTGTCGGGATATCGTCCTACTTTCAAAGGAAATCCTCGCCAAATTACTTCAGCTTTAGATTTAATTAGCACAGCCCATCAACCTCTACTGTATGTTGGTGGGGGAGCGATTTTATCCAATGCCCATGAACAAGTGCATCAATTAGCTGAGTTATTTCAATTGCCCGTGACAACCACTTTGATGGGTTTAGGTGCTTTTGACGAACATAATGCACTCTCGGTAGGAATGTTAGGAATGCACGGTACTGCTTATGCGAACTTTGCCGTCAGCGAATGTGATTTATTAATTGCTGTTGGTGCTAGATTTGACGATCGAGTTACAGGTAAATTGGATGAGTTTGCTTCTCATGCCAAAGTAATTCATATTGATATTGATCCTGCGGAAGTGTGTAAAAATCGTCGTCCTGAAGTACCTATTGTGGGTGATGTGGCTCGAGTTTTAGAGCAAATGTTAAAACGTGCCCAAGAGTTAGAAATTACCCAAGATAACGCTATAACTCAAGATTGGTTAGCTCGTATCGATCGCTGGAAGAAGGATTATCCCTTAACTGTACCTCATCCTGAAGATTGTATTGCACCCCAAGAAGTAATCGTCGAAATTGGTCGTCAAGCGCCCAATGCTTACTATACAACCGATGTTGGTCAACATCAAATGTGGTCTGCTCAATTTTTAACCATGGGACCTCGTCGTTGGATTTCTAGTGCTGGTTTGGGTACGATGGGTTATGGTTTACCTGCGGCGATGGGTGCAAAAGTTGGAGTACCTGATGAAGAGGTTATCTGTATCAGTGGTGACGCTAGTTTCCAAATGAACTTACAAGAATTAGCGACTCTTGCTCAATACAATATTCAAGCAAAAACTGTAATTGTTAATAACGGCTGGCAAGGTATGGTACGTCAGTGGCAACAAACCTTCTTTGGTGAGCGTTATTCTTCTTCTAATATGCAAAAGGGAATGCCTAATTTTGAAATGTTAGCCGAGGCATTTGGAGTTAAAGGTATTGTCGTTAACGAACGTAGTCAATTAAAAGATGCGATCGCTCAAATGTTAGCTCATGATGGACCTGTCCTATTAGATGTTCATGTCAAAAAAGATGAAAATTGTTATCCCATGATTGCACCCGGTAAAAATAATGCTCAAATGTTAGGTTTACCAAAAAAAGCCTATGAACAAAATGAACCAGAGGTTATTATCTGTAGTCATTGTGAGGCTAAAAATTCTCACCAGAATAATTTTTGTCCAGAATGTGGGACTAAATTGTAATTCAGCTTTAAGCCTTAAGCTATAAGCTTTTTTGCTAGTATTATTTCTTCTTTGCACCGAAAAAAGCTCACATTTTTCAGTAATTTGGGGTTATTTTTGGTATTTTTTGAGGTAAATTTTAGCTGTTAAGCATTATTAGTAAAGGTTTGATATTTATTTAGCAGACCCTAATTAATTGATCAATAAAAAAAGGTGGGCATTGCCCACCTGCTGAAATAGCTAAGTTTTTCTCTTAAAAATTTTTAAATAACTGTATTAGCACGAATTACTGCATTTTTCAGTACGACAACAATTCCACTACGAATTAAGAAGCCTTCATCTTCTCGATTTGCTTCTTGAACATTGTCTTTATTGGTAATCATGACATTTTCACCAATACGAGCATTTTTATCAATAATTGCTCTTCTAATAGTGGAATTAGCACCAATTCCAATCGGAATATCACCTTGTGCTACCTTTTTCTTTCTCACATCAGAAGATTCGTAGTAATCCGCACCCATAAGCATACTGTCTTCAATAATACAGTTGTTTTCAATACGAGATCTTACTCCTAATACCGACTTACTGATACGACAGGGTTTAATCATACAACCTTCACTAATAATCGATTCAGTTATATTAGAGTCGAGTACTTTACTAGGAGGCAGATAACGCGCACGAGTATAGATAGGTGCTTTTTCGTCGTAGAAGCTAAATTCAGGACTAGGTTGGTCTGTTAGAGCCAAATTAGCATCGTAAAATGCTTCTATCGTACCAATATCTTCCCAATAACCTTTATATAAATAAGCTTGTACTCGATAATCATTGGCAGCCGCAGGAATGATTTCTTTCCCAAAATCAGTTTGCCCAGGATTTTCTTTTAATAGTTTTTCTAAAACTTCTTTTTTGAAAACATAAATACCCATCGAAGCAATATAAGGTTGCTCTTTGGCTTTATCAGGACTTAAACCCAAGATAGAAGTATCCACTGCCATTTGTTTTAAAGCTTCACCTTCAGGTTTTTCACTAAAATCGATAATTCTACCATTATCATCAATTTTCATTAAACCAAAAGCAGTCGCTTTTTTTTCGTCAATGGGAATTACAGATAAAGTAATGTCAGCATTACTTTCACGATGATGTTGAATAAATTTACTATAATCCATGCGATAGAGATGATCTCCAGACAGGATAATATACTCATCAATATCCCATTCTTCAAATAACCAAAGGTATTGACGCACGGCATCAGCTGTACCTTGGAACCAATCAGGATTTTCTTTGGTTTGTTGTGCGGCTAACACTTCCACAAAACCATCACTAAAACCTGAAAAATTATAACCTTTACTTATGTGACGATTTAAAGATGCTGAATTAAATTGAGTTAAAACATAAATTTGATTCAGAGCCGAATTTATACAGTTACTAATAGGAATATCTATTAAACGATACTTTCCTGCTAATGGAACTGCTGGTTTAGCACGCAATTTGGTTAAAGGATACAGTCTTGTCCCTGCACCACCACCTAAAATAATACTAAGAACGTTTTTCATAAAGTTAAATTATCAAATAGCTTTTACTAGAAAGTTTATTGGTTTATGGTCAATCAGACAATGGATAATTCATAATTAATAATTGATACTTGATAAGTAATGATTATGCTTTCATCGCTCAAAAGTCTTTTCTCGCTATTTTCTTAATACTTAGTCTTCAGGTAGCAAACCATGCTATCCTTTATCTTACAAACCGTTTTCATCTATATTGCTTGACCAATAAGTTATGTCTTCCCAATTTTATTCTGAAAGTGGATCTTATGATGATGCAGAGATTGTGACTCTCTATGATGATGAAGGACGATCGCTAGATTGTTATGTCGAAAATAAGATCAAATATACTACTAGCACCTACGTCTTATTAATTCCTGTAGATTTAGCGATCGTCATTCTCAAAGAAGAAAGTCCCGATCATCTTGATATAGAAGAAGGAGAAACTACAATTGTGGAAGACACCGAAGAAATTCAAGATATTTTTGACGATGCCAAAGCAGTCTTAGGTGAATTGAATCTTTATTTAAAACGGGTGTAACCTGTTAATGATATGATAAATAATCTAAAAATTAAAAAAGCAAGAA
>JAALKG010000143.1:0-470 GCA_011088145.1 Cyanobacteria bacterium MH1_Bin12
TTTTTCCTTTTCTGATTCCCCCCCCCCTCTATTAATTGTTAGTTATTATTCTTGGTAAACGATTTTTAAAACCACATAATATTTCCCATGAAATAGTTCCAATCGTATTTGCCCAAGCATCAGCAGTAATAACTAAATCTCCTTCTTTTCCAAGTAAGGTAACAACTTCTCCTACTTCTAAATTAGGAAAATCAGTGATATCTAACATTAATTGATCCATGGTAATATTTCCAATTTGATTAACAAGGTTACCTTTAATAATCACTTTAATTTTATTAGACAATAAACGAGGAATACCATCAGCATAACCAATACCTACTATGGCTATTTTGGTTATTTGTTGAGTTTTAAAAGTATGACTATAGCTCACTCCTGTATCAGGAGGTAACTGTTTTATTTGAGTGATGCGAGCTTTCACTTCGAGGGGAGGATATAGTTCGATTTGATCTTTGAGATGAGGTGCTGGATAC
>JAALKG010000143.1:480-6290 GCA_011088145.1 Cyanobacteria bacterium MH1_Bin12
GGGTCTCTTTTTAGCGGGTGGGGGGCCCCCTTTCCCTGCGGGGGGGGGTTTTAGTTCGTTTTGAGCTTGGGGATGAGGGGCTGGATACAAGCCAAATAAGGCTAAACCAATTCTGACCATATTATAATGCAAACTGCGATCGCTTAAAGTACCCGCAGAATTTGCCAAATGTAAGCAAGGAATCGAAATATTAGCAGTTTTCAAGGCTGAAATAGCCTCTTGAAAACGATTTTTCTGTATCTGCATAAAGCTCGTATCTTCATCATCGGCAGTAGCAAGATGGGAATAGAGACTTGCTAAGTTGAGTTGAGGAAACTGTTGCACATATTGCACAAAATCAACCGCTTTTTGCCAATTAGTACCCAGTCTTGACATTCCTGTATCTAATTTCAGATGTACTTTTAAACTAGCTGGTAAATAATTGAGAGTATCTGCAAAAATGAAGGCTTGTTGGGGAGTACATAAAGTGGGTTCTAAATTATATTTGACAACGTCTTTGACTTCTTCTGGAGTGTTAATCGCCCCTAAAATCATAATTGGTGCAGTAATACCAGCTTCTCTTAATTCTATCCCTTCGATTAAAGTTGCGATCGCTAAACAATCTACTCCTGCATCTAAAATAGTTTGGGCAATCCTAACTGCACCATGTCCATAACCATCCGCTTTAATTACAGCCATGAACAAAGTATTCGGATTGATAAAACTTTTGAGAGTTTGTACGTTATGAATCAACGCTTGTTCATTAATCTCAACCCATGCCCTTTGCTGTTGCCGTACAGAAAAATTATTCACAATAATGCTCTTTAACCGTCAAAAATAATTAATTTTTAAGACATTGTGCCACAAATTTGTCATCATTGATAAAGTAACATTTGATAAGCTTTGTACAAAATTGTCAACTGTCAATTGTTAATTGTCAATTGTTAACCACCATTCCATGGTCACAACCTCTACAATAGAGAAACCAACTTATCATCCAAAAACTCATCTTCATGACTTTTGCCGTAGCTAGATCAAATTCTACCCATGCACCTACAATTACAAAATTAAATAATGGTCTAACTATTATTACCGAACAAATTCCTGTGTGTGCAGTGAATTTAAACGTTTGGTTAAATGTTGGTTCAGCGATGGAATCCAATGATCTTAATGGTATGGCTCACTTTTTAGAGCATATGATTTTTAAGGGGACTCAACAATTATCCTCTGGAGAATTTGAACGCTTATTAGAAGCAAGAGGTGCTGTTACTAACGCAGCCACAAGTCAAGAATATACCCATTATTATTTCACTTGTTCCCCCCAAGATTTTGCCGATATTTTACCTTTGCAATTAGATTTAGTTTGTAACCCCCTCATACCTGCTGAAGAATTTGCTAGAGAGAAAATGGTTGTGTTAGAAGAAATCAGACGTGCGAAAGATAATCCTGGGCGTAGAGTATCAGAAAAAAACATGATGATGGCTTTCCCTAATCTACCTTACAGTCGTCCTATTTTAGGTACTAATGACATTATTGAACAGGTAACTCCTGAACAAATGCAATTTTTTCATGGCAATTGGTATCAACCTTCCCAAATGACAGTGGTTGCCGTCGGTAATTTACCCACCGAAGAGTTGACTCAGCAAGTCATCAAAGCAATTAATGTTGACGAAACTCAAATCAAATCAAATCATCAGCTTCCACTCCTAGTTATGATCCCCAATTAGCTTTTACAGATATTGTTACTGATGAATATGTGGATAAGTCTTTGCAGCAATCTCGTTTAATTTTGATGTGGCGTGTACCCGGTTTTATTGATTTAGAAGAAACTTTGGCTTTGGATGTCTTAGCTGTCATTTTAGGCAGAGGAAAACTATCGAGATTATTCCGTGATTTGAGAGAAAATCGTCGTTTAGTCCATCGTATTTCGGCTAGTAATATGACTTACAAGATACAGGGTGCTTTTTCTGTTTCTGCACAACTTTCTGCTGATAAGATTTCCGAGGTACAGAATGAAATTATTGGACATATAGAGAAAATTCAACGAGAAGGCGTGACACCCAAAGAATTAGATAGAGTTTGTCAAAATGTTGCCAACCAGTTTATTTTCCAGAGTGAAAAACCAAGCGATCGAACTAACCTATATGGTTATTATTATTCACAATTACAGACCATTAGTCCAGCTTTAGAATATGTAGATCAAATAAAAATGTTGACAGTGGAAGATATTCAACAAGCGGCGATTAAATATTGTCCTTTAGATGCTTATGGAGTGGTTAAGGCAAGAGATCAATGAATAATATATTATTAATAATTAATAATATATTTGTATTATTTTTTCCAGCGTAACATCCCTTACGAATGTAAAATTGATAGTTCTGACTTTTTTGGTTGCGAATAATAACAAATACCTCTAGTATTTAGTCTATCAAGAACTTATCTTTTGTCTTTGACCCTAAAATAATGGACTATAAACAAGAGTTAATAACTACTATTCATGACTTTGGTTGTAATCTTACAGACTTAGAAACTAGACTAAAAGAATTAGCCCAAGAAACCAAGACAGCAGTACTCATTCCTCATTTATTCAAAGAAATAGAAAGACCTGCTCTTGCTACTATTCGAGAGGAGTTAATTAAATGTAAGTTTGTCGGAAGTGTGATTGTTTCGGTTTATGCTGATACATTGGAACAATATCAAAATGTGGTGCAATTTTTTCGAGCTTTACCTCAAAAAACTTTTATACTTTGGGAAAATGGCCCTAGAATTGTCAAGATATTAGAATGTTTGCGATCGAAAGACTTAAATTTCATGCGTTATAGTGGCAAAGGAAAAGCTGTTTGGTTGGCTTTAGGTTTGGCTACTATTGAAGCTGAAGCGATCGCTCTTCATGATGCAGATATAATTACTTATGACAAGTCTTATCCTCTGAAATTGCTTTATCCTCTAGTTGAAAAAGAATTTGGTATTGCTTTTAATAAGGCTTATTATGCCCGTTTAGGCAAAGAAACCAGAAATATGAATGGTCGTGCTGTACGTTTATTTGTCACGCCTTTAATTACCGCTTTAATGGATATTTTCGGTTATAAAACCTATCTGCGTTATCTCCATTCTTTCCGTTATCCTTTATCTGGTGAGTTTGCTCTCAACAATGATTTAGCTTTAAATATTCGCATCCCTGCCAATTGGGGTTTAGAAATAGGTTTGTTAGCAGAAGTTTACCGTAATGTTTCTGAAAAAAGAATTTCACAAATCGATTTAGGTATTTTTGATCATAAACATCAAAATATTGGTAAATCTACCAATGAAGGTTTACAGAAAATGTGTCGGGACATTTTGCGATCGCTTTTACGCACTTTAGCAGAAACCGAACAGGTTATTATTACCAGAGATCATATTCAAGCATTAACGATTAAATATCGCCGTGAAGCACAAAATTATACTCGTCAATATTATTTAAATGCTAATTTTAATGGTTTAGTATTTGATAGACATAAAGAAGAAATGACGATCGAAATTTTTCAACAAGTAATGGAAGAAGCAGGAGAATATTTCTTTGCTGATCCTTCTGGTGCTTTAATACCTCATTGGACAAGAGCTTTAGCTGTTATGCCAGACCTAAGAGAACAAATCAAAGACGCTGTCATCAAAGATATGAGCGAAGTAGAGAATGAGGAACTAGTTAGTATTTAATTTGCTATTTTAAAGAACTCACAATAAGGATATAAACCTCTTACGTCAGTTAGGGGTTATTCTTTATTCTTAATGCTGTTGTATTTCTTCACAAGCACCGATACTTACCCAAGTACTAACACCATCAGCAAAATGTTCTTTTTTCCAGATAGGTGCATTATGTTTTAAAGTATCAATGGCATATTGACAAGCAGAAAATGCTTCTTGTCGATGAGGACAACCTACGGCGACTAAAACACTGATATCTTGAATTCTCAATTTACCGACACGGTGATGAATGATTACACTATTGGTATCTTGCCATTGATGGAAAATGCGATCGCTTATTTGTTCAAAAATCTTAACTGCCATTGGTTCATAGGCTTGATATTCCAAATAAGTAACAGATTTACCCTCGGTTTGTTCTCTGACTGTACCACTCATTATTACAACTGCACCATTAGCCGTATGGTCTGCCATTTGATAAACCTCTGCTATGGAAAGAGGAGCGAAAGTTATACGGAAATCTCTAGTTAAAGCCATCGATGTTGATAGTTGATATTTTGATCTAAATTTAAGTCATTTTTTATTAGAATCTGCAATTATTAATTATTAACTACTTATTCCACCGTACTACATACCATTGTAGATAGTTATCATCATTAGGGTTGAATTCACAATAATTATCTAAAACGTATTTTGCCTGTTCTGTGGTTGTGGCAAATTTACGAATATCTGAGGGTAATTCGGTGGCTTGTTTTAAGACAGTTTCGAGTTTGGTTAGCAATTGTGATTCGGTCATTAATTCTTCTGGTTGATTAGCCTGTAGAAGGACATAACCATCTTCTTGATACATAATCGAATCTACCATTGAGCTTATTCCCTGTTTAATCTTATGAATTATGTTTCGTTCACAGTAACATTTTTGCCATTAATTATCTCAAAATTAATTTGAGACATCTTTTTCTTTAAGGATTCCAAAGTTCATAATTGCTCGTTTGTTTGAGTTTTGAGTTCCAAGAATAAATGATCAACTATGAAAGCTAGAAATACATTGTCTTCGTGTTTGATATCCTTTTGAATTTTTCATGAATAAAAAACATCTTTTAGTCACTGGTGGTGCAGGTTTTATTGGTTCTAATTTTGTAAATTATTGGTATCAAAAATATCCTCAAGATAAAATAATCGTTTTAGATGCCCTTACTTATGCGGGTAATCGTAATAATTTAAGTCAACTGGAAAATAGTCATAACTTCGTTTTTGTTCATGGTAATATTTGCGATCGCATTTTAGTCGATCAAATTTTAGAAACCGAAAACATCACTGATATTGCTCATTTTGCTGCTGAATCCCATGTTGATCGATCGATTTTAAAACCAGAAGCATTCATACAAACCAATGTTATGGGTACTTTTACCCTCCTCGAAAGTTTTCGTCAATATTGGCTCAAACAAAATCAACCGACTCACTACCGTTTTCTTCACGTCTCCACAGATGAAGTCTATGGTAGCTTAGAAAAAGATGATCCCGCTTTTACCGAAACCACACCTTATACCCCTAATAGTCCTTATTCTGCCTCCAAAGCAGGAAGTGATCATTTAGCTCGTGCTTATTATCACACGTATCATATGCCCACAATCATTACCAACTGTTCTAACAATTATGGTCGTTATCATTATCCTGAAAAACTGATTCCCTTGATGTGTATCAATATCTTATTAGGTAAACCCCTACCTGTATATGGGGATGGGCAGAATATTCGTGACTGGCTATATGTAGAAGATCATTGTAGTGCCTTAGAGGTAGTTTTGAATAAAGGCAAAACAGGAGAAACTTATAATATTGGTGGTAATAACGAAGTCAAAAATATTGATTTAGTCCAATTAATTTGTCAAATAATGGATGAAATCGCCCCTGAATTACCGATTAAACCAGCCAGTGAATTAATTACTTTTGTTAAAGATAGAGCAGGACACGATCGTCGTTATGCGATCGATAGTAGTAAACTAAAACGTGAATTAGATTGGCAACCATCAGCAACAGTAGAATCTGGATTGAAGGCTACATTGCAATGGTACGTTAATAATCCTCAGTGGTGGCACCCGATCGGAAGAGCGTCGGGGAGGGGAGGGGGGGGGGGGGGGGGGGGGGGGGGGGGG